>JAHIQV010000251.1 GCA_018903185.1 Gammaproteobacteria bacterium
CACCGGCCTTGCGCATGGCGGGCGTCATGACCTGGTCGGAATCCGCGCACACCACCCGGGCCACCGTGGGCGACGGTGCCCACATCACGGCGGGGGGCGATGCCATCGTCGATGCGCAGACCCTGGTCGGTCAGCTGCAGAGCGTGACCGAGGCGGCTGCCGAGTCGGAGGCCCAGGAGCTGGCGCTCGGCGTCGCCTTCAACTACGCCGACCACGCTTTCACCACGCAGGCGCGGGTGGGAGCCAATGCCCAGATCGTGGCCGGTCACGTGGCGGTTCATGCCGCCACCGACATTCCGGAGTTTTATTCAGCGGGCTTGGACCTGGACTGGAGCAACGCCTTCAGCGCCTATGAAAACCTGATGGGTGGAACCGACCCGCTGTACGACGGCTTCAACACGCGGGTGGGTGCGAGTGCCGCATCGGATGCCTCTCTGGCGCTGGCGGGCGCGGTGAGCCTGTCGTACTTGAAGAACGACACGCGCGCCTGGGTCGACACCGGCGCGCTGATCACCACCACCGTGGACGATGCCACCCCCTGGAGTTACAGCGTCCAGAGCGTCGGCGTGGAACCTGAGGAAGACATCGACCTCACCCGGACCTTCGACGCCTCGACCGTGGTACGCGCCAGCAACCTGGTACAGACGCTGCACCTGGCGGGTGGCGACGGCGCGACCGCCGGTGGCGACGGGGGAGCCGTCGGTGGCACCTTCTCGATGGTCTCCCGGGACAACACGGCCATCGCCGGCATTGCCGACGCGGCCGTGATCAACACGCGCCAGCTCGATGTGGCGGCGCACAACACCGACTGGCTGCTGACCCTGTCCCCGACCTCGGGCCAGGGCGAAGGCGTGGCCGCCAACGGCATGGTGTCGTACAACAAACTCCACGACACCACGCTGGCGTCGATCAGTCGCGAGGCGCATGTCGACGCACAGTCCGTTCATGTGAACGCCGACCTGTCGCTGGGCGTGCTCGCGGTCACGGGCGCCGTGACGAAGAGCGAAAACTCCGGCGTGGGCATCGGTGTGGCCATGAACGAGATCACCGGCATCACCCGGGCCAGCATCGGCGACAACGACACCGACGGTGGCGGTGAGGACACTGCCGAGGGCACCGCCGGCTCCATCCAGACCGGGCAACTCGACGTAGGCGCGCGAAGCGACGGTCTGATCGTGGCCGTGGGCGTGGCGGGTGCCATGGCCGGTGGCGAAGACAACTCGGGCGCGGGTGGCGGCAGCAGCACCTCGGGCATGGGCGGCAAAGCCGCCGGTGGATCCGGTGGTGCGCAGTCCAGCCTGGACGGTTCTGGAACGGCCGCCCTGAGCGGCGTCGGGGACTCGCTCAGTGCCCAGGGCGCAGCCAGCGAAGGTGAAGGAGGCGGCGAAGGCGAGAGCAAGCCGCCGCCCTTCTCCATCGCCGGTGCCGGTGCCATCGTCACCAACTTCAGTGACGTGGACACCATGGCCCTGATCGACCGCGCTGTTGTGCAAGGCCTGGATGGCGGCACCACCGGCGTGGGCGTTCGGGCTTTGTCCGACCTGACGCAGGTCAGCGTGGCCGGCGGCGGCGCCCTCGCCATGGCCAACAACGCTTCGACCACCTTCAGCTCGGCCATCGCCGGCGCGGTGGCCATTCAGGATTCCGACGACGACACCACGGCACGCATCGTCGGCAGCACCATCACGGGGCTGGCCGACCGGCCCGGCAGCCTGACCGTGGATGCGCTCAAGAGCGGTGAGCGCACGGCCGTGGCCACCGGCATTTCAGTCAACCTGTCCACGGGCAGCACCAGCGACCTGTCCATCGTCGGCTCGGCGTCCATCACAAAGGTGAGCGACGACACCGCAGCCGGCATCGAGGATTCGACGCTGGCGGGCGCTTCAGTGGACCCGGACGCTCTGGATGCGCGGGTCGTGGCCTACGATCGCAGCCGCATCGGCGCGGGTGGCGGCGCGTTCTCCTTCAGCAAGGGCAAGGGCTCGGCCGGCATTGGTGCCACGATTTCGCTGGTGGAGCTGCAAAGCAGCACGTCGGCCCAGGTCACCGGCGGCGCAATCAGCCAGGTGCACGACCTGACCGTGGCCGCGCTGTCCTCACAGAAGGTGGTGGGAGTCGGCGCTGTGGCGGGCATCCAGACAGGCTCGGATTCCAAAGGGCAGCTCATGGGCGCCTTCGTGTTCAACGACATCCGGAACCAGGTCTCTGCCGGCATCACCGGGGGCGCACAGGTCAACCTGTCGGGTGACCTGGATCTGCAGGCCGGCGGCGCGCCGTCGGATGCCAGCCTCGACGCCATGATGGGCGAGGTGCGCACCTCCTATGTGACCGACTACGACATGGAGAGCGGCAGCAACGGCTACACCGACGACTTCAAGTCGGCCGTGGGTGGTGAGAGCATTGTGGGTGTGGCCGGCACACTCAGCGTGACCCTGGGCAACAACGCCAACAGCGTGGGCCTGTCCTACGCGCAGAACAACATCCAGACCAGCTACAGCGCCGAGCTGGATGGCAACGTGACGGCGGCCGGGCATGTGCGTGTCGACGCGGTCAGCCGTGCGGACATCGTGGGTGTTTCGGCCGGCCTCGGTGCCACCAAAGGCAAGTTCTCGGGCATGGGCTCGGCGTCGGTCAACCTGATCGGCCAGCAGACCCAGGCTCGGGTGAGCGGTGGCACGGTCAACGCGGACAGCCTGGCGGTCGAGTCCGGCACCAGCGGCAACCTGTTCAGCCTGGCCGGCAACCTGAGTTTTGCCGTCGGCAGCGGCAGCGGAACAGCAGCCGGCGCGGCGGTGGCCTACACCCAGACCGGCACCCGAACCTTCAGCGACGGGAGCGATTCGCTGAGCACACGGGCTTCGGGCAACGAGGCGTCGATCAGCCACACCGTGGTCAACGTGGGTGCGGGCGATGTCGCCGTGCGAGCGAACAACACCAGCGACACCATGGCGCTGGCGGCCTCGGGCGCTGCCGGCGACGGCAACCTGGCTTTTGCAGGGGCTGCCACCTGGAACGAAATCGGCGATGTCACCGATGCCCGTATCAGTGAAGCGACCGTGACCGCGGCCAACGTGAGCGTGCAGGCGGGCGAAAACGCCGGCGCAAGCAGCGCGCGCATTCGCTCGCTGGCGGGCGGCCTGACGGCTTCGAACGGCTATTCTGCGGCGCTGGCGTTCGGTTTCAACACCATTGAATCGAGCCGGTCGGCTCAGATCCTGTCGTCCACCATCACCGCGTCCGACGCGGTGTCGGTGCTGGCTGATGCTCAAGGCAGCATCGAGACGGTGTCTGCCACGCTGGCTGGGTCCGGCACAAATTACGCCATGGCCGGGTCGTCCAGCATCAACTGGCTCAACGGCAGCACCACCGCCCTGGTCGATGATGTGGCCTTGCAAGGTCCGGCATCTTCGTTGACGGTGCATGCGGCGCATTCTGGCAGCATCGATTCGCTGGCGGGCGCGATCTCGGGCAGCGCGGCGGGTGTGGTCGGCGGCGCGGTCGCGGTCAACCTGATGGGCGACGGTTCGGACGAGTTCGAGGTCCGGGCAGGCTTGAGCAACACCACGCTCGCCGCACCGGTCTCGGTCAAGGTGAATGCGGCGCTTGGCGGCGACATCGACAGCATCGCAGTCGCGGGCAGCGGTGCCGGCACCAATGCCATCAACGGCAGCGTGACCCGCAACGTGATTGCAGGCGACGTCACGGCCGAAGTTTCCAACGTCACCCAGACGGCCACGGGCGGCACGCTAGAAGTGCTGGCCGACCAGACGGCCAACATCTCTTCGCTGGCCGGCGTGGTCAACGGCGCGGGCACGAACGCCGTGGGTGGCGCTGTGGCAGTGAACGACATCGCCTCCACCGTGACGGCGCGTCTGGCCAATTCCGATCTGCGGGCCAGCGGTGCCGTGACAGTCAAAGCCGGCATGGACGGAAACATCGATTCCATCGCGGCCGCCGGCAGCGGAGCCGGCACGACGGCGGTCAACGGGTCCAACACCACCAACAGCCTGACATCGACCGTGCGCGCCAGCGCAACGGACCTGAACCAGCACCTGGCGTCCAGTGCCTTCGACGTGATGGCCAGGGACGACTCGACCATCCGGTCGCTGGCCGGAACGGTGTCCGGCGGCGGCACAGCCGCCGTGGGCGCCGCGATCGCACTCAACTTCCTGGGCCGCACGGCGGCGGATGAGGCGGCCCAGAAGCTGGTGCTGGCGGAAGTCAGCGACAGCACACTGAAGGTCACGGGCGAGGTGAACGTGCTGGCACGCTCGGATTCGACCATCCAGTCGATGGGTGTCGCCGCGGGTGGCGGCGGAACGTTCGCGGTGACCGGTTCCAACACCACCAACATCCTTGAAGACACGATCAGCGCGGGCTGGAATGGCAGCAGCCTAGACGGCTCGAACGCCGGTTCGCTGACGATCGAAGCAAGCGACGACGCAGATATCGAGTCCCTGGCAGGCAACTTTGCCGGGGGCGGCACCGCTGCAGTGGGGGCGGCCGCTGCGGTCAACCGCATGGCCACCCAGGTCGACGCCTCGCTCTCGGGCTCCGGTGCCGGGCAGGTTCGCACGGGCGACGTGGCCGTGCGTGCCAGGAACGATGGCGAGATCGACACGGTGGCCGTGGGCATGAGTGCCTCCGGCACGGCCGGCGTGCAGGGTTCGGTGGCCGTCAGCATGATCAGCGCGAACACCTCGGCCCTGATTGACGGCGGCGCGCAGGTCGAAGTCTGGGACAGCGTGGGCGTCACGGCCGACAGCCAGGCCCGCATCAAGGCACTGGCCGGCGCCGGCGCGCTGGGTGTGGGCGGCGTCGGCGCTGCCGGCGGCGTGCTGGTCAACAGGATCACCAGCCAGACTACGGCGGGCATCAGCGGTGGCACCACCGCGGTCAGTGGTCTGGCCCACGCAGACGGGGTGCTCACCAACACATCGGATCTCGCTTCTGCTCCGGACTTGATGAACATCACGGAAGTCACCGACGCGGCCTTGTCCCGGCCGGTGCTCCACACCGGGATGCGGCGCGGGGTTTCGGTGCACGCGACCTCGATCGAGCAGATCGCCGCGCTCACGACGGTGGTCGGTGGCGGCACGGTGGGCGTCGGCGCTGCCGTGAACGTGGACAGCATCGCGGGCAGCACCCGCGCCTACGTGGATGGCGCCAGCGTCAACGCGCTGGCCGGTGGTGCCCAGGGCCAGGACTTCAGTGTGCTGGCCGCCGACCACGCGCTGATCGCCAGCACGGTGGCCACGGTGGCCGGCGGTGTCACTGCGGGCGTGGCCGGGGCCGTTGGCACCGAGAGCGTCACGCGCAGCAGCCATGCCGACGTGATCGGCGGCGCAACGGTCCAGGCCGTGAACGACGCCACCGTCCATGCGGTCTCGACCGCCACCGTGGCCCAGATCGCCGCTGGTGCAGGCGCTGGTGTGCAAGCCGGCGTGGCCGGTAGCGGCAATGCGGTGCTGCTGGGTGGCGATACGCGGGCCCGGGTTGACGCGTCCACCATCGCCGCCCGGGATGTGAGCGTGCTGGCCGAAGGAGCCAACCGCACCAACCTGATCGCGGGTGCTATCGGCGGCGGCGGCGTGGCCGGGGCTGGCCTGAGCTACACGGTCAACGTGTCGGGTTCGAATGTGCGTGCCCTGGTCAACAACAGCCTGTTGCAGGCCGATGGCGACGTAAAGATCCACGCCACCAACGTGACCGAGGAGCTGGCCGTGTCCGCCTCCGTCGGCGGCGGCGGCATTGCCGGCGCGGCCATCGGCGCGGCGGTCACGGTGCTCGAAGGCAACACCGAAGCCGCCCTGAGCGGCAGCTCCAGCGTGGAGCGGCGCACCCGGGCCACTGGCACGGTGGCATTCACCGGCGGGGCCGATGTGACGCTGGAGTTGGATGCGGGCGACGGCTTCATCACCGCTGACGAACAAGGCGCTGCGCGCTTTGTGCTGATGCGAGAGCTCAGCACCGAGCTGGCCGACGGAACATTTGAAGTGGTCCGGGAACCCGCCTCGCTGGGCGCGGGAGCGGTGGTCAAGGTCTTCGACGGCACCCGCGAGGTCACCGCAACGCTCAACGCCGACGGCAGCTATTCGGCCGACCTGTCGACGCTGGGCGACGGGCAGTTGACCGCCATCGTCTACACCTCCGTGATCGGGGGCGCGCCGGTCATCGGTTCGCCGTCGAGCCGTGTGCTGTTCACCAAGGCCGCGGGTGCCCAGTCGCTGTCTGTGGCGGCACTTGAAACCATTGACATCAACCACAACGCCGGCGGCATCGGTGCCGGCGGCGTAGCCGGCGTGGGTTCGGCCGCCAACGTGGTGATCGGGCGCAGCCAGGTGGCGGCCCGTGCGGCAGGCTCGGCCATCACCGTGGGCGGTGGCCTGGCGGTGACGGCCCTGCGTGAGGCCGAGGTCGACATGATCACCGCCACGGCGGGCGGCGGCGGCACAGCCGGCGTCAGCGGCGCGGTGGGTGTGCTGCTGTTTGGCAGCGCGCCCGACAGCAACGCCACGGCCGAACTCAACGGCGGCAGCGGCAGCACGATAGCCCGGGTTTCCGCAGGCACCGAGTCGAACAAGGTGCAGGGCGCCGGTTCGTCGCTGAGCCAGGCCGAGGCCGACTCCCTCAACGCCAGCGCAGGCTACAACACGGCAGGCGCCTTTGGCGGCGCAGCCGGTCAGCATTCCACCTCGGCGAGCCTGAGCGCGGCCAACGTGCAGGCCGGCGCGGTGACGGTCAGCAGTCTGGACCGCACCTCGGTTGAAAACAACGCGGGCGCGGTCGCAGGAGGGCTTGCCGCCGGCGTCAGCGCCGGTGTGGCCGTCACCATACTGGGCGGCGCCAACAGCGCCAGCGTGAATGCC
>JAHIQV010000252.1 GCA_018903185.1 Gammaproteobacteria bacterium
GAACCCCCCGGTTCTGGAAGAAGTTCATGTCGGAACTGATTTTTCCAGTGATTCGTCTGACCGCTTCCGAGTTGGGCAGTACCTTGCACGATTTCTTGTATCGACCGATCACCTATTACGGAAAATCAGTCCATCGTGCCGGCGCATTGCCATTTTTGCTCGAACGCGCCACCAGCTTGTATGTGCAGGCGCAATTTGCTGATGACGTGGTCTATTACCCACGGAGCCGGGAGCAGATCCTGGCGTGCTGCGTCTTTCCCTTTGAACGCGACCTGATCGAACTGGCCGGAGATCAGGTGGATGCATGGGACGAGGTCGGCGTTTACGACCACGATGCCATGGACTATTTCCAGAGCGCGACGGTTCACGCGTCGACCGGATGGCTGTCTTATATGGGGCGCCATCCGGTCGATTTTGACCATGGTGATCCCCGCCCGCACCTTCCATGGTTTGCTCATGAAAGCAGGGCCAGGACCCGGGGCACCAGCAGGCTGGAGACGGTTGAGGCCCAGGCATGATCGCCATCTACGAACCCTTGTGGCAACCCGGGCAGAAGTTGATGGAAAACGCATTTCTGCCGTTGCCGATACTGGACAATTCCAGTGCGGCCTGGCGAGAGTTTCGGATTTTTGTGGACTTCTATCGCAGAGGTGAACATCTCAAGTCAGGGATGACCGGTATTTTTTCACCCAAATTCCGGCATAAAACCAAAGTTTCAGGATCTGCATTCATCGAATTTGTGCAGCAGCACAGCGATGCGGATGTCTGCATGATCAATCCGTTTCCGATGTTGCCCTATTATTCATACAACGTCTGGATGCAGGGTGAGATCATCCATCCAGGGCTCGTGCAAAGGGCGCAGTCTTTGCTCGATGCTGCAGGTATAGGCTGGGATCTTTCATTGACACCCCGTCACAATCAGAATAATCTTCTTTATTCCAACTTCTGGGTCGGAACACCGGCGTTCTGGGAGCTGTATGTGGGTGGTGTTTTGAATCCGATTGCCTGCTTTATAGAGGACCACCCGGAATCAGAAGTCGTGCGCTCAGTTCTGCAGGAAACCTCCTATCTGGTTGCTGCTCCATTTTTACCTTTCATCGTAGAAAGATTGTTCAGTACCTATTTGTCGCTGCATCCTGAAGTTCGGGTCGTGCCATACCCGATGGGTGAAAATGCAGCCCTTGATTATTGTCTGACCGATTTTCAGCGGACCATTGTCTCCCACATGATTCCGCTGGTCAAAAAGGCCGACGCTCTCCAGTGCTATCCTGTTGAATTGATTGAAAAACAACGTTTGTTTTGCAAGCTTGCGAAAAAGTACAATGACGTTTACTTTTCCGTGAACAAGCATCCCCATTTGATCGAGTTGCCTGTGGATCAATGATCCGGTTGCTGTCGATGCCGGAGCCGTGCGAGTCGGGTGCCGATGGCTTTTTTCGCTGCCAAGCCAATGAAGGAACCCACCATGTCATCCGGAAAAATCCTCGTCGCCCAGGGCGGCGGCCCGACCGCCGTCATCAACCAGTCGCTCGTGGGCGTGGCGCTGGAGGCTCGGCGCTTCCAGAACGTGAAGCTGGTCTACGGCGCGCGACACGGCGTGCGCGGCATCGTGGACGAAAACTTCGTGGACCTCACGCAGGAGACCAGCCACAACCTCGAAGCCGTGGCGCGCACGCCGGCTTCGGCGCTGGGCTCCACGCGCGACAAGCCCGACCTGAAGTACTGCCAGGAAATCTTCAAGGTGCTCAAGGCACACGAAATCGAGCACTTTTTCTACATCGGCGGCAACGACTCGTCGGACACGGTGCGCATCGTGAGCGAAGAGGCGCGCAAGGCCAACTACCCGCTGCGGTCCATCCACATACCGAAGACGATCGACAACGACCTGGTGGGCAACGACCACACGCCCGGCTTCCCGTCGGCGGCGCGTTTCGTGGCGCAGGCTTTTGCCGGCGCCAACCTCGACAACGCTTCACTGCCCGGCGTGTATGTGGGCGTGGTGATGGGCCGGCACGCGGGCTTTCTCACCGCCGCATCGGCGCTGGGCAAGAAGTTTCCGGACGACGGCCCGCACCTGATCTACGTGCCCGAGCGCGTGTTCGAGATTCCGAAGTTCCTGGCCGACGTGAAGGCCATGTATCAGCGCCACGGCCGCTGCGTGATCGCGGTGAGTGAAGGTATTCACGACGCGTCGGGCCAGCCCATCATCACCCAGCTGGCCAAGGACATCGAGAAGGACGCACACGGCAATGTGCAGCTCTCGGGCACCGGTGCATTGGCCGATCTGCTGTGCGAAGAGATCAAGAACAAGCTGGGCATCAAGCGCGTGCGCGGCGACACCTTTGGCTACCTGCAGCGCAGCTTCATCGGTTGTGTTTCCGACGTGGACCAGCGCGAGGCGCGCGAGGTGGGCGAGAAGGCGGTGCAGTTCGCCATGTGGGGCAAAGTCGACGGCTCGGTGGCGATCAAGCGCACCGGCTTCTATTCGGCCGACTACGAGCTGCTGCCGCTGGACGCGGTGGCCGGCAAGACGCGCACCATGGAAGACGAGTTCATCACCGCCAGCGGCACCGACGTGACCGACGCTTTCCGCCTGTACCTGCGCCCGCTGCTGGGCTCCGACATGCCCGACGCCTACCGCCTGCGCAACAACCCGGTGGCCAAGGTGCTGCACAGGGGCTGAGCGGGGCAGGGGGTCGGGGTCCCGCTGTCGCGCCGATTGGGGATTGATCTCTTGTGATCCGCTGCGGGGGCTGATAGCCTGCAGCTTCGCCGTCGCACTTCCGGCGCTGCCGGTGCACGGTGCACGTCCTGCCCTCTGTGACCTTTGTCAGAAAGCGAGCGATCCGTGAACCCTGCCATCCTGCCCACCTTCCGTTTCCCCGAAGGCACCTGCATCGCCCAGGCTCAGCCCCACATGGGGGTGCCCGTGACGCTGAATTCCCCCGGTCGAGCGGTCATGACCGATCTCACCCATGTGCGCGCCGCCACCATCGCACCCGACATGGGGCTGAACGAGGCGCGCCAGACCATGATCCACCAGGGTGTGCGCCTGCTGTTCGTGGTCAGCGAGATCCCCTGGATGGACGGACTCATCACCTCGACGGATCTGGAGGGTGAACGCCCGATGCAGGTGATCAACCAGCGCGGTCTCCGCTACGAAGACCTGACGGTGGCCGACGTGATGTCGCCCCTGGGCCAGCTGGATGCGATCGACCTCGACGATCTCGCGCACACCACGGTCGGCAAAGTCGTGGCCACCCTCAAACACGTGGGCAGACGCCACATGCTGGTGGTGCAGAAGGGGGACGACAGCCAGGGACCGCGGGTGCGCGGCGTCATTTCTCAAACGCAGATCGAGCGCCAGCTGGGCAAGCCCATCGATGTGATCGAACTCGCGGGCAACTTCGCCGAGATCCGGGTGTCGCTGGCGGCCTGAAGCGCGCGGGCAGACAGTTGCCGGCTCAGCCCAGCGCCTTGAACGGCTGCAGCGGCGAGAGCGGCGTGAAGCCGCCCGGGCGTTTTTCTTTCATGGCGGCGATGGACTCGCGCACATGCGCGTTGCTCCAGATCGCGCCCTGCAGCCAGCCCATCTGGCGCAGGCTGTCTTCCACGGAATGGTCGCGTGCGTAGTTCACGGCCTGCTTGGTGCCCCAGATAGCGATCGGCGGCTTGCTGGCAATCTCTTTCGCGCACAACAGCGCCGCGGCGAGCATGGCCTCGGCCGTGTCGAACACTTCGTTCACCAGCCCATAGGCCAGCGCTTTGGCGGCGGGCAGGCGGCGGCCGGTGTAGGCCATCTCTTTCACCACGGCGAACGGGATCAGCTTGGGCAGGCGCTGCAGTGTGCCCACGTCGGCC
>JAHIQV010000253.1 GCA_018903185.1 Gammaproteobacteria bacterium
AGTTGCACCAGAATCTCCTTCCGCCGCGTGCCTTGTTGCGCCAGCGAACGGCCACCACTTCAACCGTCAACGCGCCGTTGCAGAGCCCGCTGAAAACGGCCCAACTGTGAACCGGCGTTGAATCAATTTCTCCATGGACATCCTCACTCCCGAACTCCCGCTGGGCCTGCCCGGCGAGCCTGAAGCCGACAACCTCGCCACCTACGCGCAACGCGCCTACCTCGAATACGCCCTCTCTGTCGTCAAGGGCCGTGCCCTGCCCGACGTGTGCGATGGCCAGAAGCCGGTGCAGCGCCGCATCCTCTACGCCATGGACCGCATGGGGCTGGGCTACAGCGGCAACACCGCCGCCAAGCCGGTCAAGAGCGCGCGCGTGGTCGGCGACGTGCTCGGTAAATACCACCCGCACGGCGACAGCGCCGCGTATGACGCGCTGGTGCGCATGGCGCAGGACTTCTCGCAGCGCTACCCGCTGATCGACGGCCAGGGCAACTTCGGCAGCCGCGACGGCGACGGCGCCGCCGCCATGCGCTACACCGAAGCGCGCCTGGCCAGGATCACCGGCCTGCTGCTCGACGAGATCGACCAGGGCACGGTGGACTTCATCCCCACCTACGACGGCTCGTTCGAAGAGCCGAAGCAACTGCCCGCGCGCCTGCCGTTCAACCTGCTCAATGGCGCCAGCGGCATTGCCGTGGGCCTGGCCACCGAAATTCCCAGCCACAACCTGCGCGAGGTGGCCGACGCCTGCGTGGCGTTGATCAAGACGCCCAAGCTCAGCGACGAGGAGCTGTTCGCCATCATCCCCGGCCCTGACTACCCCGGCGGCGGCCAGATCATCAGCCCGGCCGGTGACATCGCCGACGCCTACCGCAGTGGCCGCGGCAGCCTGAAAGTGCGCGCGCGCTGGAAGATCGAAGACCTCGCGCGCGGCCAGTGGCAACTCGTGGTGAACGAGCTGCCGCCCGGCGTGAGCACCCAGCGCGTGCTGGAAGAGATCGAAGAGATCACCAACCCCAAGGTGAAGGCCGGCAAGAAGGCGCTGAGCCAGGACCAGACGCAGCTGAAAGCCAGCATGCTCATGGTGCTGGACGTGGTGCGCGACGAATCGAGCAAAGACGCACCCGTGCGCCTGGTGTTCGAGCCCAAGAGCAGCCGCATCGAACAGCAGGAACTCATCACCGCATTGCTGGCCCACACCAGCCTGGAAAGTTCGTCGCCGATCAACCTGACCATGATCGGCCTGGACGGGCGGCCGACGCAGAAGAGCCTGCGGCTCATGCTGAGCGAGTGGATCGAGTTCCGCCAGTCCACCATCGTGCGCCGCACGCAGCACCGGCTGAACAAGGTGCTCGACCGCATCCACATCCTCGAAGGCCGGCAGCTCGTGCTGCTGAACATCGACGAGGTGATCCGCATCATCCGCCACAGCGACGAGCCCAAGCCCGCGCTGATCGCAGCCTTCAAGCTCAGCGACCGGCAGGCCGAAGACATCCTTGAAATCCGTCTGCGCCAGCTGGCGCGACTCGAAGCGATCAAGATTCAGCAGGAACTGAAGGACCTGCGCGAAGAGCAGGGCAAGCTGGAAGACATCCTGGGCAACCCGGCCAGCTTGAAGCGCCTGATGGTCAAAGAGATCGAGGCCGATGCCAAGACCTTTGCGGACGCACGTCGCACGCTGATCCAGACCGAGAAAAAGGCCGTGGCCGAAATCAAGGTGGTGGACGAGCCTGTCACGGTCGTCATCTCCAGCAAGGGCTGGGTGCGTGCGCGCACCGGCCACGGCCACGAGGCCGGCAGCTTCGCGTTCAAGGCGGGCGATGGCCTGTACGGCACGTTCGAGTGCCGTACGGTGGACCTGCTCATTGTCTTTGGCAGCAACGGCCGTGTGTACTCGGTGCCCGTGGCCAGCCTGCCCGGCGCACGGGGCGACGGCCAGCCCATCACCACACTGATCGAACTCGAAAGCGGCACACAACCGCTGCACTACTTCGCCGGCCCGGCCAGTGCCACGCTGCTGCTCAGCGGCACCGGTGGCTACGGCTTCCTGGCGACGGTGGAAAACCTGGTGTCGCGCCAGCGAGCCGGCAAAGCCTTCATCAGCGTAGGGGAGGGCGAGACCATCTGCGCGCCTTCGCACGTGGCCAACACCTCGGGCAGTCAGCCGCTGCTGCCGGCGACGCACGTGGCCTGCGCCTCCACCGGTGGCCGCATCCTCACCTTTGAAATCGCCGAACTCAAGGCGATGGAGAAGGGCGGGCGCGGCCTGATGCTGATCGACCTCGAAGCCAAGGACACGCTCGCTGGCGCTGCGGCCTACACCCGCAGCGTGAAGATCGAAGGCATTGGCCGCGGCGGCAAGGATCGCGACGAAACGCTGGAGATCCGCAGCCTCAACAACGCCCGTGCTGCCCGCGCCCGCAAGGGCAAGGCGGCCGATCTGGGCTTCAAGCCCAACCGCGTCACACGGGTGGAGTGATGGACCTCAGCGTTTCCGGGGTGGTGGTGGCGGCGGTCAGCTTCGCCATCGCCTTCGGCATCGCCCGGGTGATCGCGGCGGTGTTGAGAAAGCGCCGCCAGGCCCGCGACGAGGCCACCGCTCAGGCCTCGCAAAGCCGTCAGGTGCGGCGCGCTCAGGCGCGCAAAAACAAGGGCTGATGGGCTCCCGCCGGGCGCAGCGCTGATGAAAACCGTCACCATGCACAACCAACGCCCCTTCGGTCCCCACCTCAAGAGCTTCCCCATTGGGAGCGCGCCGCTCACGCGCGGGCAGGTGGCAGAACAGGACTGGCAGCTGCTGCGCGGTGACCTGGCCCTGCCGCTGGCGGTGATCAAGCAGAGCGCCCTGCGGCACAACCTGCACTGGATGCGCGACTTCTGCGCGCAGCGCGGCCTGTCCATCGCGCCGCACGGCAAGACCAGCATGTCGCCAGAACTGTGGCAGATGCAGCTGGATGCCGGCGCCTGGGGCATCAGCTTTGCCACTGTGTTCCAGGCGGCGGTGGGCGCGCGGCATGGCGTGCCGGTGCTGCTG
>JAHIQV010000254.1 GCA_018903185.1 Gammaproteobacteria bacterium
TCCACCGCCTCCCTTGCTCTTGACCCAACCGCGTTGCGGGTCGTAGCCCCAGAGCGCGAGCAGAAAGAAAACGATCCCACATCCGAGCACCACCGACCACGACAACGCCGTGAACTGCCCCACCATGGCGTAGCGCATGGCCTCGACGGCGTGGGTGAAGGGGTTCCACTCGGCCAGCTTGAGCAGCCACCACGCGCCCGACTCTTCAAGCTTCCACAGCGGGTAAAGCGCAGGGCTGATGAAGAACATCGGGAAGATCACGAAGTTCATCGTGCCGGCAAAGTTCTCCAGCTGCTTCACGTACACCGAGAGCATCAGTCCGAGCGCGGCGAGCATCGTGGCACCGCAGGCCATGGCGATCAGCAGCCCCGGCAGGTTGGCCAGCGGCACCTCCACCCCAAAGGCCCAGGCGATGGCGAGGAACACCCCCATCTGCAGCACCGAGAGGCAGGTGCCCGCGAGCAGCTTGAAGGCCAGCAGCCAGCCACGCGCCAGCGGCGCGGTGAGCAACAGGCGCATGACACCCATCTCGCGGTCGTAGACCATGGAAAGCGAGCTCTGCATGCCGTTGAACAGGGCCACCATGCCGAGCAGGCCGGGCACCATGTAGGCCTTGTATTCGATGTAGGTCTCGTAGGGCGGCACGATGGCGACGCCGAACACGTTGTTGAAGCCGGCCGAAAACACCACGAACCACAACAGCGGCCGCACCAGCGCCGAGCCCAGGCGCGTGGGCTGGCGCAGGAAGCGATTGAGCTCGCGGCCCACCACCGCGCGCAGCGCGCGCAGCAGATGCAGGGGCAGCGAGGGCGCTGCGAGCGGTATCACGGACACGTTCATGGGCGCGCTTTGCATGCACTCTCCTGTTCATCGACGCCCAGGGTATCGAGCACTTCCTTCGGGTGCAACACGCCGTCGAGCGGCGCGGTGCCGACCACGCCATCCACATGGCTCAGGAACAAAGGCTGGCGCAACTGGCCGTCCCAGGCGCGGAACGACAGGCTGCGGCCCTTGAAGCCGTCGAGCGTGGTGCCGCCGCCGCGCAAGGCCTTGAGCTGTTGCGCGATGGGCGCCTTGGGGTTCTCGGCCAGCACGGCGGCCAGCGCGCGGCCCGCCGCCCAGGCCGCCCAGTCGTGGCCCTGCATGGGGCGCTGCGCGAGCTTGAAGAAACGGCGGCTGAGCTGCGGGCCGCCGTGGCGTTCCCACTGCGGGTGCCAGGCTGCGGCCACCAGGCCATTGGCGCCAACCACCGGGCGCGGCCACTGCGTGGCGTACGGCAACAAGCGCGCGAACTCACCGTCGCTGTCCATCACCGCCACCACCTCGTGTTCGCGGTCGCCGGTGAGCAGGCGCGTGTTGCCCAGGTCGCGTTCGCGTGGGTCGCCGGTGAGCTTGAACGGCTTGTGCGCCACGACCTTGATGCCAAAGCGTTTGGCCGAGCGGTTGAAGGCCTCGGTCATCAGCGCGTCGCCCGGCAACGGCCCCTGCAACAGCAGCGCCTTGCGCCAGTTGCGCGCGGCCAGGTACTGTGCCAGCGCGTCACCGAGCATGGCGCGGCTGGGGGCGGTGTGCAGCAGGTGGGCGGCACACTGGGCGCCACGCAGGCTGTCGTCGTCCAGCGCGGCGTTGAACACGATGGCACCACCCAGCGCCGCGGGCGCGGCCTGCACCAGCGCGCGCAACTCGGCCAGCGGCAGATCGGCCACCACGTGCTGCACCCTCAGCGCCTTCAACTCGGCCAGCGCCTTGGGCAGCGCAGCGGCATTGGGCAAGACCACGTCCTTCACCACCAGCTCCAGTCCGGCGGCGTCCAGCTCAAACGCCGAATCCTCCGCCGCCAGCGTCACACCGTCGACGGCGCGCCCGGTCGGATGACCCGGGTAGGCCTTCTCCATGCGCCGCGGCGCGTGCCGCGGATCACCATCGAGCGACACCACGGCGATGGTGATCTTGGTGGCTGCGAAGGCAGAGAACGCAAAGGCACCCATCAAAGCCAGAGCGGTCGAGCGCCACAGCCCCGTCCAGGGCTCCCGCGGAACCGGCTTCGCCGGGCCGCTGGGAGCGCCCCCCCGGGGGGGGATGCGGCTACGCGCAGCGAGCAAGCAACGGGGGGGGGTCATTTCGCGACGAGGACCGAGTGCGGCACCCGTCCGGCCGGCACCGTCTTGATCGCCTTGCCACTCGCCGCGTCCACCAGCGTCATGTCATCGGACAAGCCATTGGCCACGTACAGCGTCTTGCCATCCGGCTGGAATCCCATGCCCCAGGCGCGCTTGCCGACCAGGATCTGGCTCTTCACCGCCTTGGTGGCCACGTCGACTTGCGCCACGTGGTTGGCCTTGCCCAGCCCGACCCAGATGCTCTTGCCGTCCGGGCTGATGGTCATGCCCACGGGCGTGATGTCGGCCTGGCGCATGCCCTTCACCTCGAACTTGATCTTCTGCTTTTCGGTGTGGGTCTTCGTATCGACCACGCTCACCGTGGCATCCAGTTCGTTGGTGACCCACAGTTCGGCGCCGTCGGGTGACAGCACAAAGCGGCGCGGGCGCTTGCCGACCTTGATGTTCTTCGTGACCTTCTTCGTGGCCAGGTCGATCACGTGGACCACGTTGGCCACTTCGGAGGTGACGTACGCGGTCTTGCCATCGGGCGTGACCAGCACACCTTCGGGCTCGCCGCCGGTCTTGACTTCGAACAGGGGTTTCTTCGTGCCGATGTCGTAGGCGGCCACCACGTTCTCGTCTTCGATCGACACGTAGGCGGTCTTGCCGTCGGGGCTGAGGTCGAACATCTCGGGACTGTCGCCCAGGGGCACCGTGCCGGCCAGCTTCGCGGTGGCCACGTCCACCAGGCCCATGGCGTTGCTGTCGCCACAGATCACCAGGATCTGCTGGCCGTCGCCGCTGAAGCTCATGTCGCGCGGACGCTTGCAGACGTCGATGGCGCCGGTGCGCTCACCCTGTGCATCGAACACATAGATCTTGTTGTCCTTCTCGCTGGACACATAGACCTTGCCGGCACCCTGGGCCTGGGCGGAAAAAGCCAGGGCGGTGGCGGCTGCGGCGATGGACACGGCACGCAAGGTGAAGGCGAGTGGGGCGCGAAGGGCCATGGGAAGTCTCCTGTCTTTTTTGAAATCGGTGAACGGGTGTTCCTGCACGCATCGAAGTGCGCACGGTCGATTCGCAAAAACGGTGCCAGGCCCACGGGAACAGAAATTGCCTGAAGAACCGCGGCTTCCGGGGCTTTCCCGGGGGCTGGAGACACAAACACCGCCCCATGAGACACACACCGTCACGCCCAGCGTTCAAAAATGGCACAGGGAAAACCCTCGATGCGTTCCACCGCTGCACGAACGGGGTTTCGCGGCGCAGCGTCATGACCCTGGGCGCCTCGCTGGCTTTCGCAACCGCACTGCCCCGTGCAGGGGCGCAACCGGGCGGCGGCACCACCGACACCTGGCCGCGCAAACCGCTGCAGCTCATCGTGCCCTGGCCCGCGGGCGGCCAGACCGACCTGACGCTGCGCATCCTGTGCGAAGAGGCCGAGCCGCTGCTGGGCCAGCCCATCGTGGTCATCAACAAACCGGGCGCGGCGGGCACGCAGGTGGCGCCGTTGCTCAAGGCCGCCGAGCCCGACGGCCACACCATCGGCCAGGTGCCGATCACGGTGTACCGCCATGCCTTGATGAACCACGTGCCCTGGGACCCTGTGGTGGATTTCAGCCCGATTCTGCAGGTGTCGGGCGTCACCTTCGGCGTGCTGGTGCCCGCGAGCAGCCCCTGGAAGACGCTGGCCGACCTGGTGGACTGGGCGCAGAGACACCCGGGCGAACTGGTGCTGGGCTCCACCGGCATCGGCACCACGGCGCACCTGGCGATGGAAGAGATCCTGCTGAACCACGGCGTGCGCTATGTGCACGTGCCGTACAAGGGAACCGCCGACCAGATGCTGGCGATCGCGGGCGCGCAGATCATGGCCGGCGTCAACTCCACCGGTTTCGCCCCCTGGGTGGACCGCGGCCAGATGCGCCTGCTGGTCACGTTCAGCGCGCAGCGCAGCCCGCGCTGGCCCGAGGTGCCGACGATGCGCGAGCTGGGCTACGAGCAGGCGGTCTACACCTCGCCCTGGGGCCTGGCGGCACCGGCGGGCACGCCGGAGGCGGTGGTACAGAAACTGCACGATGTGTTCCGCCGCGCCATGTTCAGCGAGCGGCACCAGGCGGCACTGGCCAAATACGATCAGGGCCTGGACTACCTCAACACGCACGACTACCGCCAGGCCGTGCTGGCCACGGTGGAGCGCGAAAAGCGCCTGCTCAAGCGCATGAACCTGCTGGCCCGATCCGCCAGTTGAACCGTCCACCACGAACACAACAACCATGCCAGAAACCTGCCTGCTGACCGCGCAGAACCTGCACAAGGCCTACAACGGCAAACCCGCACTCAAGGGCGTGAGCGTGGCGCTGCAGGCCGGTGAAATGCTGGCCCTGCTGGGGCCCAACGGCGCCGGCAAGTCCACCCTGCTGCAGCTGCTGACCGGCCTGTTCAGCCCCGACCAGGGCACGGTCGTGGTGATGGGCCACGACATGCAGCGCCACCCCAGCCGCGCGCTGGCCACGCTTGGCGTGGTGTTCCAGCAGAGCGCGCTCGACATGGACCTCTCGGTGATGGCCAACCTGCTGTTCCACACCGACCTGCACGGCTTGCCGCGCGCGGTGGCCAAACAGCGCATCGCCGACGGGCTGGCAGCCATGGGCCTGGGCGTCCAGGCCAGGGCCGTGGTGCGCAGCCTCTCGGGCGGCACGCGGCGCAAGGTCGAGTTGGTGCGCGCGCTGCTGCACGCGCCGGCCGTGTTGCTGATGGACGAGGCCACGGTGGGCCTGGACCCCGCCTCGCGCCAGCACCTGCTCGACACCGTGCGCGGCCTGTGCCACAGCCGCGGCATGGCGGTGCTCTGGGCCACGCACCTGATCGAAGAAGCCAGGGTGGCCGACCGCCTGATGCTGCTGCACCAGGGTACGGTGCGCTTCGACGGTTCGATCGACGCCTTCATGTCCGCGGCCGAGGGACCGGACTTCCAGACCGAGGTGCTTCGCGCGCTGGAAAAGCCTGGGCTGTGAAAGACACAGTCGCTGGGCGCACGTGCCCTCACCCCTGCCCTCTCCCAGAGGGAGAGGGGGAGGAGCGGGATCAGAAGGCGTAGGTTGCCGAGAGGCCCAGGCCCCACTGCCGACCTGGCGCAGGTTCGAAAAAGCGCTTGTTGCCGTCGTTGGCGATCACCGAGCCGATATAGGCCTTGTCGCCCAGGTTGTTCACCCGCAGGTGTTCGCGCAGCGTCCAGGCCCCCAGCTTCTGCTCGAAGCCCACGCGCAGGTTGAACACGGTGGCCGCATCGGTGCGGTCGCTGCCCTGGTCGTCCACCACCATGCTGCCCTGGTGCACCAGCTCCAGCGCGGCGGTCATGCCGGGCACGGCGCGCGGCTGCCAGGCCAGCTCGGCAAACAGGCTGCGGTCCACGGTGCCGGGAATGCGGTTGCCGGCGGCCACCACACCGCCGCTGCTGCTGGCA
>JAHIQV010000255.1 GCA_018903185.1 Gammaproteobacteria bacterium
ACGGCCGACACCATGGAGGTGCTGGCCAACGTGGAACTGCCGTTCGACCGGTTGACGGAGATCGTGCGCACCCACAAGGGCTGTCTGGCCTGGGGCGGCACGGCCAACCTCTCGCCGGCTGACGACGTGCTGATCTCGGTCGAGCGGCCGCTGGCGCTCGATTCACCGGGGCAGATGGTCGCGTCCATCCTGTCAAAGAAGATCGCGGCCGGCGCCACGCACCTGGTGCTCGACATCCCCATCGGTCCCACGGCCAAGGTGCGTTCCATGCCCGAGGCGCAGCGCCTGCGCCGGCTGTTCGAGTACGTGGCGCAGCGCCTGCACCTGTCGCTGGACGTGGTCATCACCGACGGCCGCCAGCCCGTGGGGCAGGGGGTGGGGCCGGTGCTGGAGGCGCGCGACGTCATGCGGGTGCTGGAGAACCACCCCGATGCGCCGAACGACCTGCGGCAGAAATCGCTGCGCCTGGCCGGGCGCCTGATCGAATGCAGCCCGGACGTGCGCGGTGGCGACGGCTTCCGGATCGCGCGTGACATCCTCGACTCGGGCCGCGCGCTGGCGCAGATGCAGGCCATCATCGAGGCCCAAGGCTCGCACGACTTCGATCACCACCACCCGGCGCTGGGCGCACTCACGCTCGAAGTGACCGCAGCGCAGGCCGGCGTGGTGACCGGCATCGACAACCTGCAGATCGCGCAGATCGCGCGCCTGGCCGGCGCACCCAAGGTGCAGGGTGCGGGTGTGGACCTGCTGCGCAAGCTGGGTGACGAAGTGCGCGCGGGCGATGCGCTCTACCGCGTGCACGCCAGCTACCCGGCCGACCTCGAATTTGCCCGCCAGGCCTGTCTGCGCTTCAACGGTTTCAGCCTCGGGCACGCCGACCAGGTGCCCCATGTGTTTGTGGAGTTCTGATGCAACCCGACCTTTCTGCTGGCTGCCTGCTGTGTTTTGACGATGAGCAGACCATCGCCCAGGCGGTGGCCGCAGCGGCGGGTCTGACGCTGGCCGTCATTCAGCGCCACCGCTTTCCGGACGGCGAGTTGCGCCTGCGACTGCCCGAGAGCCTGCCACCGCGCGTGGTGTTCTGGCGCGGCCTGCACCAGCCGAACGAGAAGCTGGTCGAGATCCTGCTGGTCGCGCGCACCGCGCACCAGCTCGGCGCCGTGCACCTCACGCTGGTGGCGCCTTACCTGGCCTACATGCGGCAGGACATCGCGTTCAACCCCGGCGAAGCGGTGAGCCAGCGCGTCATCGGCCGTTTCCTGGCCGGTCTGTTTGACGCCGTGATCACGGTGGACCCGCACCTGCACCGCGTGGCGACGCTGGAAGAGGCCATACCTGTGAAAGATGCCATCGTGCTCAGCGGTGCGCCGCTGCTGGCCGACCACATCGCGACGCAGCGCCCCGACGTGCTGCTGATCGGCCCGGACGAAGAGTCGTTGCAGTGGGTGGCGCAGGCCGCTGCGCGCCACGGCTGGGCGCATGGCGTGTGCCGCAAGCTGCGGCATGGAGACCGGGAGGTGGACATCGAGCTGCCCGACCTGCCGTTCACCGGACGCGCCGTGGTGCTGATGGACGACGTGGCCAGTTCCGGCCATACCCTCGCGCAGGCGACCCGGTTGCTGCGCGAGGCAGGCGCGGCGTCGGTGGACGTGGCGGTCACGCACGCGCTGTTTGCCGATGGCGCGGTCCGGCTGATCCGCGAAGCCGGTGCCGGCCAGATCTGGAGCACCGACAGCATTCCCCACGCCAGCAACGCGGTCAGCATCGTGCCGGCGGTGGCCGAAGTGCTGTGCGCACTGCAGGCTCGACCGACCTGAGCAGGTGACCGCGGCCGGCCCCTGGCCGGTGTCTTTGGCCGGTTTTTGATTCGGGTCAAGAAGACGTACATTCGGCTGGACAGGTGGCACCGTGTGGGAGGACCATTTGTTTTCAGTCAACGAGCCGGGTCGATACCGCTGCGGTGGCGAGCCACTGCAGCAGACGCCACCGGTTCCTGCCAACCGGAGACAACGGTGAACACAACGCTTCAGAAGCAGCCTTCATCGCTGGTGCCTGCACCGCACCTGCTGGACCATGCCGCGACCGTGGCGCAATTCACCTGGGAAGCCGCTCGCGAGTGGCTGGATGGTTTGCCGGGCGGCGCTGGCCTGAACATCGCTTACGAAGCGGTGGACCGGCACCTGCTGCATGGCCGCGGCGACAAGGTCGCGATCCGCTGGATCGGCAAGAGCGGTGAACGCCAGGAATTCACCTACGCCGAGCTCGCACGGGCCACCAACCAGTTCGCCAACGCGCTGCACGACCTGGGTGTGATGCCCGGCGAGCGGGTGTTTGTGTTGATGGGACGCCTGCCTGAACTGTATGTGGCGGTGCTGGGTGCGTTGAAGGCGCGTTGTGTGGTGACGCCACTGTTTTCGGCCTTCGGACCCGAGCCCATCGTCACCCGGGCCGAGATGGGCGACGCGCGCGTGCTGGTGACGACCCCCGAGCTCTACCAAAGAAAAATCAGGGATGTGCGGGAACGTCTGCCCGGCCTCAAGCATGTGATCATGGTCGGTGCGGCGCCGGCTGACGAAGCAGGCGTGCACCCCTGGGGTGTGCTCGTGTCGCCGGCGTCCACGCAGTACACGATCGGGCACACCGATCCCGAGTCCATGGCCCTGCTGCACTTCACCAGCGGCACCACCGGCCGTCCCAAGGGTGCGGTGCACGTGCACGGGGCCGTGCTCGCGCATGCGGTGACGGGCCGCTACGCACTCGACCTGCACGACGACGATGTGTTCTGGTGCACGGCCGACCCGGGCTGGGTCACCGGCACCAGCTACGGCATCATCGCGCCGCTGGTGTGCGGCGTGACCAACGTGGTGGTCGAGGCCGAGTTTGATCCGCAAACCTGGTACGGCGTGCTGGAGCGCGAGCGCATCACGGTCTGGTACACAGCGCCCACCGCCATCCGCATGATGATGAAGCTCGGCGCCGAGGCCTTGCAGGGTGTCGACCTCTCGGCGCTGCGCTTCATGGCCAGTGTGGGCGAACCACTCAACCCCGAGGCCGTGGTCTGGGGCCTCAAGGCGTTTGGCCGGCCCTTCCACGACAACTGGTGGCAGACCGAAACCGGCGGCATCATGGTTTCGAACTACGCGGCCATGGACATCAAGCCGGGCTCCATGGGCAAGCCCTTGCCCGGCATCACCGCCGCGGTGGTGCGCCGCCTGGCCGACGGGCATGTGGAGCCCATCGAAGCACCCGATGTCGACGGCGAACTGGCGCTCAAGACGCCCTGGCCGTCGATGATGCGCGGCTACCTGCACGAGGACGAGCGCTACCGCAAGTGTTTCGCCGACGGCTGGTACCTCACCGGCGACCTGGCGCACCGCGACGCCGACGGCTACTACTGGTTCGTCGGCCGGGCCGACGACGTCATCAAATCCGCCGGTCACCTGATCGGGCCGTTCGAGGTCGAGAGCGCGCTGATGGAGCACCCGGCGGTCGCCGAGGCGGGCGTGATCGGCATTCCCGACCCGATGGCGGGCGAGGTGGTGAAGGCCTTCGTGGCGCTCAAGCCCGGCTTCGAGGCCGGCGAGGCCCTGCGCCGAGAGCTGCTGGGCCATGCGCGCAAACGCCTGGGCGCTGCGGTGGCGCCCAAGCAGATCGAGTTCCGCGACAACCTGCCCAAGACCCGCAGCGGCAAGATCATGCGCCGCCTGCTCAAGGCGCGCGAGCTCGGCTTGCCCGAGGGCGATCTGTCCACGCTGGAAAGCGATGAGAAGAAGGGTGCACCATGACCGACAAGATCCACCTCGACCGCGGCCACCTGCACCACCTGTACCGCGAGATGCTGCGCATCCGCCGCTTTGAAGCCAAGTGCGTCGAGCTCTACCAGGCGCAGAAGATCCGCGGTTTTCTGCACCTGTATGACGGCGAGGAGGCTGTGGCCGTGGGGGTGATGGATGCGCTGGAGCCGCGCGATGCGGTGTTGGCCACCTACCGCGAGCACGGCCATGCGCTGGCGCGCGGCGTGCCGATGGCGCCACTCATGGCCGAGATGCTGGGCAAGGTCGAAGGTTGTTGTCGCGGGCGCGGCGGTTCCATGCACCTGTTCGATCGTGAGCACCGCTTCTTCGGCGGCAACGCCATCGTCGGCGGCGGCCTGCCGCTGGCCGTGGGCATTGCCATGGCCGACCAACAGCTGCGACCGGGCGCGGTGACGGCGTGTTTCTTTGGCGAGGGCGCGGTGGCCGAAGGGGCCTTTCACGAGAGCATGAACCTGGCGGCCATCTGGAAGCTGCCGGTGCTGTTCGTGTGTGAAAACAACCTCTACGCCATGGGTGTTCCGCTGGCCGATTCGGAGTCGCAGACCGATGTGTACCGCAAGGCCGACGCCTACCGCATGGCCTCCGCACAGGTCGATGCGATGGACCCGGTCCAGATGGCCGCCGCCGCGCGGCGCGCCGTGGAGCATGTGCGCACCGGCCTCGGCCCGTATTTCCTGGAGTGCCGCACCTACCGCTTCCGCGCGCATTCGATGTTCGACACCCAGGCCTACCGCACACGCGGCGAGATCGAAGACTGGCGCCAGCGCGATCCGATCGAGCGCTTGCGCCACTGGATGGAGGGCAACCACCTGCTGACCCCGGACGAGGCAGCGGCGATCGACACCGGCATCCTGACCGAGATCGACGCCGCGGTGGCGTGTGCCGAGGCCGGCACGCTGGAGCCGGTGGACCAGCTGGAGCGCTTCGTGCTGATGGACTCGGTGGTGCAGGAGACGGCATCATGAACGCCACCACCCCGATCCGCATGACCTACCGCGAAGCCTGCCGCCAGGCGATTCGCGACGCGCTGCTGGCCGATGCCCGCTGCTTCGTGATGGGCGAGGACGTGGGCAAATACGGTGGCTGCTACGCCGTGACCAAGGGCTTGCTGGAAGAGTTCGGTCCCGCTCGCATCGTGGACACGCCGCTGGCCGAAGTCGGCTTTGTGGGCGCTGGCGTGGGGGCCGCTCTGGCCGGTCTGCGACCCATCGTCGAGATCATGACCTGCAACTTCAGCCTGCTCGCGCTGGACCAGATCATGAACAACGCCGCCACCATCCCGCACATGTCGGGCGGGCAGTTCGCGGTGCCGCTGGTGATCCGCATGGCCACCGGTGGCGGGCGGCAACTGGCGGCGCAGCACTCGCACAGTCTGGAAGGCTGGTTCGCCCACATCCCGGGGCTCAAGGTGCTGGTGCCCGGCACGGTGGAAGACGCGCGCCTCATGCTCGCCGCCGCGCTGGCCGATCCCAACCCGGTGCTGATCTTCGAACACATCGTGCTCTACAACGCCGAAGGCGAACTGGACCCGGCCGTCACCGCGGTGGATATCGAACACGCGCGCGTGCGCCGAGCGGGCCGTGACGTCAGCCTGGTGAGCTACGGTAACAGCCTGCCCAAGTGCCTGGCCGCGGCGCAGCAGCTGGCGGGCGAGGGCATCGAGGCCGAGGTGATCGACCTGCGCGTCTTGCGCCCGCTGGACACCGCCACCGTGATGAAATCGCTCAGCCGTACGCACCGCTGCGTGATCGTGGA
>JAHIQV010000256.1 GCA_018903185.1 Gammaproteobacteria bacterium
GGCCAGGGCGACGCGCTCGTAGCGCACCGCCTTGTCGCCGCGGATGTGCAGTTCGGGCTGCGGCTCCTGGGCTGCTGCGCTGGCGAGTCGCTGCTCGAAGTCGGCGTCCTTTACCGGGGTCTCGTTCCAGAAATAGGCGCCATTGGCATCCACCGACAGGCGGATGTTTTCCGGCTTGTCGAGCACCTTCTCATTGCTGGCGCGCGGCAGGTCGATGTTGACTGCGTGTTTGATCACCGGCACGGTGATGATGAAGATGATGAGCAGCACCAGCATGACGTCGATGAACGGGATCATGTTGATCTCGGCGAGCATCTCGTCGCTGTCGTCCTGGGTTCCGATGGCCATGGTGTTGTCCTCAGGCGGTCAGGCTTTTTTCATGGGCAGGACCTTGCCGTCGCCACCGGCCGTCACACGGGCCCAGGTGACGAAGTAGGCGTGCAGGTCGTGGGCAAAGCGGTTGAGCTGGTGGTTGATGCCCTTGTTGCCGCGCACCAGGACGTTGTAGCCCAGCACGGCGGGGATCGCGACCAGCAGGCCCATGGCGGTCATGATCAGCGCCTCGCCGATCGGGCCGGCGACCTGGTCGATGCTGACCTGGCCGGCCGCGCCGATGCCGAGCAGCGCGTGGTAGATGCCCCAGACGGTGCCGAACAGGCCCACGAAGGGCGCGGTCGATGCGATGGAGGCGAGCACGGTGAGGCCGCTCTGGGCGCGTGCGGTGGCGTCGTCCAGGCTGCGGCGCAGGCAGCGTTCCACCCAGTCGCTCACGTCGAGCGTGTCGTGCAGTTGCGGGCCAGGCCGGCCGTCCTTGTGCAGCACGTGGCGCGCCGCTTCGCGGCCTTCATTGGCCAGCGCGCGGAAGGGGTTGCCGTCCTGCGCACCGAGCTTGTCCAGGCCTTCGGCAAAGTCGGCGCTGTGCCAGAACCCTTCGCAGGCCCTGGCCTGCTGGCGCTGGGCGCGCTGGTCGAGGTATTTCCACAGGATGATGATCCAGGTGGCGAGTGACATGACGAGCAGGACGATGGCGACGGTGCGGGTGACGGCGTCGCCCTGGATCCAGACGTGGGCCAGGCCGGATGAGACGTTTTGCGGTTCCATGGGTGAGAAAACTCCAGTGAGATCGGATTCGGTGAAGGTGCGCGTGGCGCTTTATTCGAGGACGAAGTTGATGGGGATGTTGAACCACATCGCTTCTGGAACGCCTGCGCGTTTGCCGGGTACGTAGCGCCACTTCAGCACCGTCTGCAAGGCGGTCTGGTCGAGGCGCTCGTAGCCGCTGGAAGTCCTGATTTCCGCCTTGCTCGCCGAGCCATTGACCTCGATGAGGGCGCGCACGATCACCTTGCCTTGTTCTCCCAGCCGCTTGGACAGTGGCGGGTAGGGCGGTGGCGCGTTGTTGATGTAGTCGGCGCTGCTGGAGGGCAGTTCGATCCTGGGCGGCGCTGGTGGCGCGGGCTCGGCAACCACCACGGGTGTCAGCAGCGGCGGCGCGGGTGGCTGGGGTTCTGTGATGCCTGTCGCGACGGTGGGAGAAGGGGTCGGGTCGGCAATGGCCGCCGGTTGCGGCACCTGCCTGGGTACCGGTTTGGGCGGGATGACCTGTTTGGGGACCGGCTTGGGCCGGGGCTGCGGTGGCGGCGGGGTGGGCGTCACCTGGGGTTGGGGCAGTTCGATGAATTCGGCCATCACCTGCACCGGCACCACGAGCTCCACCGCCCGGCGCAGCAGGCCGGTTTGCAGGGCCCACAGGCCCAGTACATGAAAGCCGACCACGGCGATCACGATGAACAGGCGGCGGTCCATGCGGGGTGTCGGAATGGGAGCCTGCGGGGCTCCTGAAAGGGGTAGCGCGAGGCTCGCGCTGGCGGAAGACATAGTGTAGGCGGACGGAAGGCTCGGTTGGCAGGGGCCACTTCGGGGATTCAGGGGTGCAGAACCCACCATGCAGCAGCCAGAATCAGGAAAAAGCTGCCGCCCAATATGAGAACACTGGTGGTCATGGTGGATTCCTTTCAGTCTGCGGTTGAAGACAGGATTTCAGTATAAATGCGAATTGATCGCATTCGCGATAATTGTCGAAAAAAGACCCAAGAAAGTGGAGGATTCAGGTGTCAGTCGGATGGAGGGGACCCCAACACCGCGGTGGCTTCTTCAAGGGTCCGGCAACCGCTCAGCGCCATGGCGATTTCCAGTTCGTCGCGCAGCAGGCGGATGACGTGGGCCACGCCGGTGGCGCCTGCGTTGGCCAGCCCATGGATGGCCGGCCGGCCGACCAGCACC
>JAHIQV010000257.1 GCA_018903185.1 Gammaproteobacteria bacterium
ACCAGCTCGGTGGCTTCGGGTGCGCTCAGGTACAGGGTGCCTGTGTCGCGGAATTGGGTGAGTGCAGTGTTCTTCATGGTCGTCTCTTGTGGTGCGGAAAACGGTGCGAACACAGGTTCGCCAACCGGTTTCAATAGTTTGCCGGCGTGGCGCGGCAATGAAAATCGGCAACAAAGTAGAGAAATGGCAGAAAATCCACCCATTCGGCAATCTTGATTGGCGTTTTGACCATGGACCAGCTCGATCAGCAACTCATCGCCCTGCTGCGGCAGGACGCGCGCCTCGCCGTGGCCGACCTCGCGCACAAGCTCCAGGTGTCGCGCGGCACCGTCACCAACCGGCTGCGCAAACTGGAAGACTCGCAGGTGATCGTGGGCTACACCGTGCGCCTGCGGCCCGAGTCGCAGCCCGAACGCATCCGCGCCTGGATGAGCGTGCAGGTCGAGGGCAACCAGACCCGGCTGGTGATCGCGAGCCTGCTGGGCGAGCCGGGCGTGGCCGCGCTGCACGACACCAATGGCCGCTGGGACCTGCTGGCCGAGCTGGAGGTGGGCTCGATGAAGGAGCTGTCCGACGTGCTGGAGCGCGTGCGCCTGATCAGCGGCATCCGCTCGACCGAGACCAGCATCCACCTCGCCAGTTACCGCTGACAGTCGCCGCCGCCGGCGCGCGCGATGCGGTCCCGCCCTGCCGAGGTCCTGTCCTATAGTCGTCGCACACAGCACGCCACCACCATGAAACCCATTCTTCAGGCTGCCGCCAGTCCCCTGCCCGACAGCGTCATTGCCCTGCAGGCCGAGCCCGGCCACCTGATCCGCCGCGCGCACCAGCTGGCGGTCTCGACCTTCCACGAAACGCACGGCCGCCAGATCACGCCCGTGCAGTACGCCCTGTTGCGCGCCCTGCAGGACGCACCGGGCATCGACCAGGTGACGCTGGCCGACAAGGTGGCGCTGGACACCTCGACCACCGCCGACATCGCCACCCGGCTGGAGGCCAAGGGCTGGATCGTGCGCGAGTTGCTGCCGCGGCGCCAGCGCGCCCTGCGCCTCACGCCCGAAGGCGAGGCGGTGCTGGCCGACATGCTGCCGCGCGTGGTGCCCATGTACCGCCAGCTGCTGCAGCCGCTGGAGCCCGCCGAGCAGGCCGAATTCCTGCGCCTGCTGCGCAAGTTCGTGCACCTCAACACGCCATCGCCCGGCGATCCGGACTCGGGAAAACCCGAGGTCTGAACCCCTGTTCGCCATCCGTCTGCGTCCGTACAATCCGCTTCATTCAGCATACTGAATGAAGTCGGCGCAACACCTCCGGAGACGCAACATGTTCCCCCTCAACACCTGGTACGTCGCTGCCCGCAGCGATGAAATCCCCGCCGACCGGCCGCTCGGCCGGCGCATCTGCAAGCAGCCCATGGCCCTGTTCCGCAACAGCGCCGGCCAGGTGGCCGCCGTGCTCGATTTCTGCCCCCACCGCGGCGCGCCGCTGTCGCTGGGCAAGGTGGAGGGCGACACCCTGGTCTGCGGTTACCACGGCCTGGCCATGGGCTGCGACGGCAGGACCGTCTCGATGCCGTGCCAGCGCGTGCGCGCGTTTCCGGCCATCCAGAGTTTCCCGGTGCACGAGGCGCACGGATTCGTCTGGGTCTGGCCGGGCGATGCCGCGCTGGCCGACACCGCGCTGGTGCCGAAGTTCGAGTGGCAGGACAACCCCGCCTTCGCCTACGGCGGTGGCCTGTACCACATCGCCGCCGACTACCGGCTCATGATCGACAACCTGATGGACCTGACGCACGAGACCTACGTGCACTCGACCAGCATCGGCCAGAAGGAGATCGACGAAGTGCCGTGCCAGACGCGGGTGGACGGCGAGCACGTGATCACCGAGCGCTACATGGAGGGTATCGAGGCGCCGCCGTTCTGGAAGATGGCGCTGCGCATGAACGGCCTGCCGGACGACCAGCCGGTGGACCGCTGGCAGATCTGCCACTTCACGCCGCCCAGCCACATCATGATCGAGGTCGGCGTGGCGCTGGCCGGGCAGGGCGGCCACGCCGCGCCCGACGCGGTGAAAGCGGCGAGCTGGGTGGTGGACTTCATCACGCCCGAGACCGACACCTCGATGCACTACTTCTGGGGCATGGCGCGCAAGTTCAAGCCGCAGGATGCGTCGCTCACCGAGCAGATCCGCGAAGGCCAGGGCAAGATTTTTGCGGAAGACCTGGAGATGCTGGAGCGCCAGCAGAAAAACCTGAGCGCCTTCCCCGACCGCAAGCTGCTCATGCTCAACATCGACACCGGCGGCGTGCAGTCGCGCAGGCTGATCGACAGCGTGCTCGCGGCCGAGCAGGGCGCCACCGCCTGATCGCACCGGCCTGAACCCCCATGAGCGAACCCCAGACCCCCTTGCTGGTGCGCGTGGTGCGCAAGCACACCGAAGCGCTGGACATCTGCAGCCTGGACCTGGTGGCCGAGCCCGGCCACACCCTGCCAGGCTTCAGCGCCGGCGCGCACATCGACGTCGCCCTGCCCAACGGCCTGGTGCGCCAGTACTCGCTGTGCAACCCGCCCGGCGAGACCGGTCGCTACCAGATCGCGGTGCTGCGCGACGCCGCCTCGCGTGGCGGCTCGCAGGCGGTGCACGAAGCCGTGGCCGAGGGCTCCACCCTGCACATCAGCGCGCCGAAAAACCACTTCCCGCTCGCCACCGATGCAGCGCACCACCTGCTGCTGGCCGGTGGCATCGGCATCACGCCGCTGCTGGCCATGGCCGAGCGCCTGACCAGCGCTGGCGAGTGTTTCGAGCTGCACCACTGCACGCGTTCGCGAGACCGCACGCCGTTTCTGGAACGGGTCGCGGCATCGGCGTTTGCCCGACACACCCACCACCACTTCGACGATGGCGATGCGGTGCAGAAGCTGGACATCGCCGCCACGCTGCAGCGCGCGCCCGAGGGTGCGCACCTCTACGTGTGCGGACCACAAGGATTCATGGACGCGGTGCTCAACGCCGGGCGCGCCGCCGGCTGGCCCGAGGAGCGCCTGCACCGCGAATACTTCGCGGCCGCGCCGGTGGACCACGCGAACGACGGCGGCTTCGAGCTGGAGATCGCCAGCAGCGGCCGCGTGATCCCGGTGCGCGCCGACCAGTCCGCGCTGGCCGCCTTGCTGGCCGCGGGCCTGGACATCCCCATGTCGTGCGAACAGGGTGTGTGCGGCACCTGCCTCACGCGCGTGAAAGCGGGCACGCCCGAGCACCGCGACCAGTACCTCACGCCCGAAGAACAGGCCGCGAACGACCAGTTCCTGCCCTGCTGTTCGCGCGCCAGCAGCGCGCGCCTGGTGCTGGACCTCTGACCCGCGTCAAACCGCGGGCGAGGCAGCACCTTGCTCCCTCGCCCCTCAGGGGAGAGGGTTGGGGTGAAGGGTCGGCCTGCCCGTACAACTCTGCTTTGCAGGCCCAGCGTGCCCAGTGACGCGAGTGCATGACGGACAGCACCGGACCTCCGAGAGACAGCGAACCTCGCAGAAACGGTGGCCAGTTTGAGTTGCATGACCGACACCGGAACCTGCCAGCATGGAACGCCTTCTTGAAAGTCCGTTGCACTCAATTGCGGACTGGTGTTCTCGACCCTGAGTTGCCCTCCAATGCCAATGAAGGCCGGCCCAAATCCAGTCACTCGATCTCGCGGACGCCATGAGGAGGGTCAATGTCTGACCTCTGGTAACTGCGCGCGTTCAGCGAGATACTTCCCGATCACGCCTACCGGAAGGGTCAACCATGACTTGTGAATCCTTCGACGCCATCATTGTTGGGACCGGTCAGGCAGGTCCTGCCATCGCCGCACGCTGCAGCAAGGAGGGCCTGCGCACCGCCGTCATCGAGCGCGGGCACTTCGGGGGCACCTG
>JAHIQV010000029.1 GCA_018903185.1 Gammaproteobacteria bacterium
CGGGCGCCACCACGCGGAAGAACACCACCGCGTTCACCTTGACCGACACGTTGTCGCGCGAGATCACGTCCTGCGGCTCCACGTCCATGGTGACCACGCGCAGATCGACCCGCACCATCTGCTGCAGGCCCGGCACCACGATCACCAGACCCGGCCCCTTGACCTTCCAGAAACGGCCGAGCTGGAACACCACGCCACGCTCGTACTCGCGCAGGATGCGGAACGACGAGGCCAGCAGGATCAGCACAACAGGCACGAGGATCGCGCCAATCCCCAGGTTGAAATCGAACATCGTGGGTGCCTCCTTCAGGTGGATGGTTGGGATGCAGAAGTGTTTCCGGTATCGGGCTGGACATGCAGCAGCAGGTCGTAGCCTGTTGAGCCTTCGCCCTTCGGGCTGCGCTGCGCGCTGGCTTGGGAGCGGCCCGGCACTTCGCCCAGGCCCACCACGCGCACGTGTTGCCCGGGCAGCAGGGGCGCGTCCGAGCGCACCTGCCAGCGCTCGCCATGCACCTCCGCCCAGACCTCATCGCCCTGGACCAGCAATACCTCGCCGAGCGCACCGATCATGTGTTCGCCGCCGCTGACCACCGGCGCGCGGCGCGCCCGCAACGCCATGCCACCGCCCAGCAACACCGCGGCCCCGGCCGTGACGGCGATGCCGAAAATCAACGGCAAGGGCACGCCCATGCCGGGCACATCACTGTCGAACAGCAGCAGTCCGCCCGCAACGAACGCCACGATGCCACCCACGCCGAGCACACCAAAAGACGGAGAAAGCAGTTCCGCGGCCAGCAACGCAAAGCCCAGCAGGATCAGCGCGAGCGCCGCGTAGTTCACCGGCAGCAGCTGCAACGCAAACATGGCCAGCAGCAGACAGACCGCGCCCACCGTGCCGGGCAGGCCAAAGCCCGGTGACGAAAATTCGAACATCAGGCCGTAGATCCCGATCATCAGCAGGATCAAGGCCAGACTCGGGTTGGCGATCACGCCCAGCAGGCGGTGGCGCCAGTCGGGCGGCTGGGCCAGGGTGGTCAGGCCGCGCGTCTGCAGGCGCAGCTCGCCGCCGGCCATGCGCACGGTGCGCCCGTCGATCTGCGCCAGCAGGTCGGCGATGTCCAGGGCCACCACGTCCACGACCTTCTCGCGCAAGGCTTCGGTCGCGCTCAGGCTCGCGGCCTCGCGCACCGCGCGTTCGGCCCACTGCGGATTGCGTCCGTGCTGCAGGGCCAGACCGCGAATGAAAGCGGCTGCGTCGTTGACCTGCTTGGCGGTCATGGCGTCGGCGGGCGATGCGGGCGATGCGGGCGCTGGCGTACCCGGTGTGCCCTTGGGCGCCGGGGTGGCGGGGTCGGGTCGCTCCCGGGGCGCCTGCGGTGTCCCCGGCATGCCGATGGCCACGGGCGTGGCGGCGCCCAGCGTGGTGACCGGGGCCATGGCAGCGATGTGGCTGGCGTAGAGGATGTAGGTGCCGGCGCTGGCAGCCCGCGCGCCCTGGGGCGTCACGTAGGTGGCCACCGGAACGGGTGAGGCCAGGATGGCCTGGATGATCTGGCGCATCGAGGTGTCGAGTCCGCCGGGCGTGTCCAGCTCCAGCACCACCAGCGGAGCACCCTGTTGCCGGGCATGCTGCAAGCCCCGCACGATGTAGTCCATGCTGGCGGGGCCGATGGCACCCTGCACCGTGAGGACCACCACCGGTTCTGCCCGCGCACCGGTCACCATGAGGGACCACAACAGCACGCCCCACATGCACCAGCCGCGGAGGCTGAAGCGACCCATGGCATGACCTGTTTTCATTGCAGCTCCACAGAGATACCGCTCTCACTGTATGCCTCCTGACGGCAACCACGCAAGCGACCAGCAGCACATCCCTTGAGGGGAAGCGGACGTCACCGCCCGGTGAAAAACCGATGGGCCCGCCCGCCGCGGCAACGGTCTACCGCGTCAGGTACGCCACCAGCCCTTGCAGGGTGAACAGTTGGGGATAGTCGCTCTCGGGGATGGACACACCGCTGCCCTGGCTCAGGCCGATGATGAAATTGAGGAAGTCCATGGAATCGAGGTCCAGGGTTTCGCGCAGGTCTTCGTGATCGGCGACGGTGCTCAGGTCCGCTTCGGGCGCGATGCCGGCCAGCACGTCGGCGGCCAGCTGTCGGATGTCGGCAGAGTTCATGGGGTGCTTCCGTTCAGAGTGTTTCGGGTGTTTGCAAGGCGCGGTGGATGGCCACCAGCAGCTGGCCGCCGAGGTGGCCGTCGCTGGCGCGGTGATCGGCCGCCAGACTGGCGTTCACGATCGGGCGAGGCAGCACCTGCCCATCCACCACCCAGGGCTGCGGCAGCACGCGCCCGAAGCCGACGATGGCCACCTGCGGCGGGTAGATGACGCCCCACACGCTCTCGGCGCCCCGGTCGCCCAGGCTGGAGACGGTGATGGTCGGATCGGTGAGTTCGGAGCTGCGCAGACCACCAGCCCGTGCCCGCTGCACCAGATCGCGCAACGCGGTCATGAGTTCGGGCAGGGTCTTCTGGTCGGCGAGGTGGATGGCCGGCGCCACCAGACCGCCACCGCGCAGGGCAATCGCCCAGCCGATGTGGATGCCATCGCCGGGGCGGAACTGCCCGCTCTCGTAAAAGCCGTTGAGCTGCGGCACATCGCGCAAAGCGAGCGCCGTCGCCTTGAGCAGCAGCACCGCGCTCAGCAGCCGGTCCTGCGGCAGGCGATCGCGGTTCCATTCATCGAGCCAGGCCTGGGCCGCAGCGAAATCCACCGTTTCAGCCAGGTAGTAGTGCGGGATCTCGCGTTTGGAGCGGCTCATCGCCGCCGCGATCGCCTGGCGCATCTGGGCGGCATCGAAGCCGACCGGCTTCACCCGTTGCGGTGCCACCGCCTGCACGGCCGCTGCTTGGGGTTGTGACGCCGCGCGCTCGACATCGGCCAAGGTGACCGAGCCGTCAATGCCGGTGCCGCGCAAGGCGTCAGGCTGCAGCCCGAGCGCTTGCGCACGACGGCGCGCTGCAGGGCTGACGCGGGCACGCTGCGGCGTCGCGGCAGGGATCGCAGGCAGGGCCGGCACCGCTGCGGAGGCCTCAACAGGTGCGTCCGCGACCGGCGATGGGATCGCAGACGGCGCGGCTCGCGAGACGAGCGACGCAGGCGGCGCTGAGGCGCCTTCCTCTCCGGCCACCGCCACCTGCGCCAGCACCGCGCCCACCGGCAGGCTTTCACCCAAGGGCGCGAGTTCACCGATCACGCCGTCCAGAAAAATCTCGACGTCGATGGCACCTTTGTGGGTTTCCACCACCGCGACCACATCGCCCGGTTTCACGCGGGCACCCGGCTGGACGAGCCACTGCACCACGGTACCGGTCTCCATGTCGGCGCCCAGGGAAGGCATGAGAAATTCGGCCATGCACCCTACCCCACTTTCACCAGACTGCGCACCGCGGCCAGGATGTCGGGCACCTGCGGCAGGCTGGCCGTTTCCATGTGTTCGGCGTAGGGCACCGGCACCTCTCGGGCGCACACGCGGCGCACCGGTGCGTCCAGTTCGTAGAGCGCGTCTTCGGCCAGCCGGGCCGCGATTTCGGCCGAGATCGAGCCGCTCTTCCAGCCCTCATCCAC
>JAHIQV010000258.1 GCA_018903185.1 Gammaproteobacteria bacterium
CCAGCAGGCGGTGGACAACGTGTCCGACAAGGACGTGGACGTGCTCGCCGTGAAAGTGCAGGGCGGGCGCGCCTGCGTGAACCTGGCCATGATCCGCGGCGGCCGCCACCTGGGCGACCGGCCGTATTTCCCGGCCCATGTGGAAGACGCCACCCAGATCGACCACCTGATGGCGGAAGAGGTCAGTCACAGCGCCGACCCGGTCGAGCGCGTGGCGGTGCAGGTGCTCGAAGCCTTCATCGCCCAGCATTACCTGGGCATTGCGATGCCGCACACCCTGGTGACCAGCCATCCCGTGGGCAAGCCGCTGCTGGACGCGCTGACCGAGCAGATCGGCGCCAAGATCAACGCCGTGCACCAGCCGCGCGAGCACCGCCGCATCTGGCTGGAGATGGCACAGAAGAACGCCGACATCGCGCTCGCCCGCCTGCTCGCCGAAGAGGGCTCGCAGCAGGCCCGCACGCGCGCGCTGGCCGAGGCGCTGGCGCTGCCGGACGACAACCTGGACGAGCTGCGTATCGAGTGTTTCGACATCTCGCACACCGCGGGTGAATCGACCCAGGCGTCCTGCGTGGTGTTCGAGGCGCACAAGATGCAGAACGCGCAGTACCGGCGCTACAACATCGACGGCATCACGCCCGGCGACGACTACGCCGCCATGCGGCAGGTGCTGCTGCGCCGCTACGGCAAGATCGCCGAGGCGCTGCGTGCGGAATCCGGAGAGACGGCTGCGCCCGCCGAGACGACGGACGCTTCAGAACCCGCAGCCGAAGGCGCCACCGACGCCACCTCCGGCCTGCCCACCGGGCCGCGTTTGCCCGATCTGGTGCTGATCGACGGCGGCAAGGGCCAGGTCAGCATGGCGCGCGAGGTGTTCCAGCAGCTCGGACTGGACCTCTCGCTCATCGTGGGTGTGGAAAAAGGCGAAGGTCGCAAGGTGGGACTCGAAGAGCTGGTGTTTGCCGATGGCCGCGAAAAGGTCTACCTGGGCCACGATTCGGCGGCGCTGATGCTGGTCGCCCAGATCCGTGACGAAGCGCACCGTTTCGCCATCACCGGCATGCGCGCCCAGCGCGCCAAGGTGCGCACCGGCGGCAGCCGGCTCGAAGACATCCCGGGCGTGGGTCCGAAGAAGCGGGCGCGCCTGCTGCAACGCTTTGGCGGTGTGCGCGGCGTGGCCTCGGCCAGCGTGGACGACCTCTGCACGGTCGAAGGCATTTCCACCGAACTGGCCGATGCCATCTACCGGGCCTTGCACTGAACCGGGTGGCGGAGATGGCCTGGCAGGCGGCAAAACCCCCGTGACGATTCGCGCGCGTGGCGCTCCGCCATAATCGCGCCATGTTTTTCAACCTTCCCACCCTGCTGACCTGGGCGCGCATCGTCGCCATCCCGCTGATCATCGGGGTGTTCTACCTGGAAGGCATGAGTGCGAAAGAACAGAACCTGATCGCGACGGTGCTGTTTGTGGTGTTTGCCGCGACCGACTGGGCCGACGGCTACCTGGCCCGCCGGCTGAATCAGACCTCGGCCTTCGGCGCCTTCCTGGACCCGGTGGCGGACAAATTTCTCGTCTGCGCCAGTCTCTTGGTGCTGGTGCATCTGGAGCGGGCCGATGTGTTTGTGGCGCTCATCATCATCGGCCGCGAGATCGCCATTTCCTCGCTGCGTGAGTGGATGGCCATCATCGGCGCGACCAAGAGCGTGGCGGTGCACATGGTCGGCAAGCTCAAGACCGCGGTGCAGATGACGGCGATTCCCTTTCTGCTGTTTGACGGGACGCTGCTGGGCCTGATCAACACGCACCTGTGGGGCACCTGGCTGATCTGGATCTCGGCGGTCCTGACCGTCTGGTCCATGGTGTATTACTTGCAGAAGGCGCTGCCCGAGATACGGGCCCGCTCGCGCTGATGCCCGAGTCCAGCCGCGACAACGCATGGCTGCGCGCCATGCCCTGGGTCTTCGTGCTGATCTGGAGCACGGGCTTCATCGTTGCGCGCTACGGCATGCCGCACGCGCCACCGATGAAATTTCTCGCGGTGCGTTACGCGCTCTCCATCCTCTGCTTCCTGCCCTGGATCGTGCTCGCCGGCGTCAAGTGGCCGAGCAATCGCAAACAGGCCTTGCATCTCGCTGTCACGGGCATCCTGATGCATGCGGGCTACCTCGGCGGTGTCTGGGCGGCGGTCAAGGCGGGCATGGGTTCGGGGCTGTCCTCGCTCATCGTCGGCATCCAGCCCGTGCTCACTGCCATCTGGCTCACCAGCGTGGGCGGGCATCACGTGTCGCGCCGCCAGTGGGTCGGCCTGCTGCTGGGCTTTGCCGGTCTGGTGCTGGTGGTCTCGCGCAAGTTCGGTGCCGGTGGTCCGGGCGACCAGGCAAACTGGATCAACCTCTCGTTTGCGTTGATGGCCTTGTTGTCCATCACCGTCGGCACGCTGTACCAGAAGCGCTTCGTGCAGCCCTGCGACGTGCGCAGTGCCAACACGGTACAGCTGGTCGCCGCGTTGCTGGTCACGCTGCCGCTGACCTTGATGGAGTCGGAATCCATGCACTGGACCCAGGCCGACGGCGCGCTCAACGCCGAGCTGGTGGGCGCCATGGCCTGGTCGGTGCTGGGGCTCACGCTGGGCGGCAGCTCGCTGCTCTACATGCTGATCCAGCGTGGCGCGGCGGCCTCGGTCACCAGCCTCATGTACCTCGTGCCGCCCAGCACTGCGCTGATCGCCTGGCTGCTGTTTGCCGAGCCCATCACGGCGGTGACCCTCGCCGGCACCGCGCTCACCGCTTTCGGCGTGAGTCTGGTGGTGCGGCCGGCGCGCTGAGGCGCCGCCACGGTTCGTCCTGGAAGCGCTCAGCGAGGAAATCCAGCAGCAGACGGATGCGCCGAGGCACCTGAGACCGGAAGGGCGCGAGCCAGTGGACGTCGGCGTCGGGCATGGCGTAGGCCGGCAGCACCCGCACCAGATCGCCGCTGGCCATCTGCGGTGCGATGTCCCACAGGCTGCGCAACATGATGCCGTGGCCAGCCAGGCACCAGTCGCGCACCATCTCGCCCGAGTTGCTGGAGAGTGGTCCGCGCACTGGCGCGTGCTGAATCGCGGGCTCTCCCTCGCGCTGCAGCCGCCAGTGGTCGAAGCGCTGTCCTGGTCCGCCGCCGTTTTCGCGCACCACGAGGCAGGCATGGGCAGCCAGTTCCTGCAGCGAGCGGGGTTCCCCGTGGGCTTGCAGGTACGCGGGTGCCGCCACCAGCACCCGCTGGTTGGGTGCGAGCCGGCGCGAGACCCATTCGCTGGCGCGTTGTGCCGGCGCGTTCCAGAGCCAGATGGCGCCGTCAAACCCCTCCACCGCCAGATCGGGCAACTGCTCGGTCAGCTGCAGCTGGATGTGCACCGCCGGGTGCCGTGCCTGGAAATCCGCCAGCGCCGGCCCCAGCCAGAGGCGGCCGAACCCGAAGGTGGCGGCGAGGCGGATCGGGCCTGACGGTTCGGTCTGGCGCTCGCGCAGTTCGGCCTCCAGCACATCAAAAGCGCGCAGCAACTCACCCGCGCGTTCACACAAGGTCTCGCCTTCGGCCGTGGGGCTGACGCGGCGGGTGGTGCGCTGGAACAGGCGCAGGCCGAGCCGGGACTCCAGCGCGGCCAGGCGTTTGGTCACGGCCGAAGGGGCCACCTTCAGTGCGCGCGCGGCCATCACCAGGCTGCCGTGCTGGCGCACAGCGAGCACGAGTTCAAGATCGGGGCGGTCCAATTGTTTCCTTTTGAGAACGAATCAATTGCAGGATTATTGCTTCAATGCGGATTAAGCTTGCGGCCATGTTCAAAGGTTTTCAGTCCCGCACCGTGCTCCGCGAAGGCGTGTCACTGAACTCGCGCGTGGCGGGCGAGGGGCCGCCGCTGCTCTTGCTGCACGGCCATCCGCAGACGCAGGCCATGTGGCACCGGGTGGCGCCCGCGCTGGCCGGGTGCTTCACCGTGGTGCTGATGGACCTGCGCGGTTACGGCGACTCGGCGCGCCCCGCGCCGGATGCGGATCATCGTGCGCACAGCAAACGCGAGATGGCGCTCGATGCGCTGGCCGTGATGGCACAGCACGGCTTTGACCACTTTGGCGTGCTGGCCCACGACCGCGGCGCGCGCGTGGCCCACCGGCTGGCAGCCGACCACCCGAACGCGGTGCAGCGGCTGATGCTGCTCGACATCGCGCCCACGCTGGCCATGTACGGGCAGACCTCCGAAGACTTCGCGCGCGCTTATTGGCACTGGTTCTTCCTGATCCAGCCGCCGCCCCTGCCGGAGGCGCTGATAGCGTCCGACCCCGTGCGTTACGTGCGCAGCGTGATGGGCAGCCGGCACGCGGGGCTCGCCCCGTTCGATTCCGCCGCACTGGCCGAGTACGAACGCTGCGCCGCGTTGCACGGTACGGCGACCTCGATCTGCGAGGACTACCGTGCCAGTGCTGGCATCGACCTGGAACACGACCGCGCGGACGTGGTCGCAGGCCATCGCCTGATGCAGCCCCTGCGCGTGTTCTGGGGCGAATACGGCACGGTGGGGCGCTGCTTCGACGTGCTGTCACTCTGGCGCGAGCGCGCCCATCAGGTCACCGGTCAGGCCCTGCCGTGCGGCCACTACATCGCCGAGGAACTGCCCGAGCGGGTGATCGCCGAGGCAGTCCCCTTCTTCACCCCCTTGATCCACAGGAGCATCCCATGAGCAAAACGCACCGCATCGCGGTCATCGCCGGCGACGGCATCGGCACCGAAGTCATGCCCGAAGGCCTTCGCGTGATGGAGGCTGCGGCCACGAAGTTCAACATCCCGCTGCGGTTCGACCACTTCGATTTTTCGAGCTGCGACTACCACGAGAAGCACGGCCAGATGCTGCCCGACGACTGGAAGGAACAGATCGGCGGCCACGACGCCATCTACTTCGGCGCCGTGGGCTGGCCCGACAAGGTGCCCGACCACGTGTCGCTCTGGGGCTCGCTGCTGCTGTTCCGCCGTGAATTCGACCAGTACGTCAACATCCGCCCCGCCAAACTCATGCCCGGCGTGACCGCACCGGTGGTGCGCCGCGATGGCAGCCCGCGCCAGCCCGGCGAGATCGACATGGTGATCGTGCGCGAGAACACCGAGGGTGAATACTCCAGCATCGGCGGGCGCATGTACCCGGGCACCGAACGCGAGATCGTGGTGCAGGAAACCGTGATGTCGCGCATCGGCGTGGACCGTGTGCTGCGCCACGCGTTTGAAGTCGCGCGCTCGCGTCCCAAAAAGCACCTGACCAGCGCCACCAAGAGCAACGGCATTGCGATCACCATGCCGTACTGGGACGAGCGCGTGGCCGAGATGGCCAAGCAGTACCCGGACGTGACGGTGGACAAGTTCCACATCGACATCCTCACCGCGCACTTCGTGCAGCGCCCGGACTTCTTCGACGTGGTGGTGGGCAGCAACCTGTTCGGCGACATCCTGAGCGATCTCGGTCCGGCTTGCACCGGCACCATCGGCATCGCGCCCAGCGCCAACCTCAACCCGACGCGCCAGCACCCTTCGCTGTTCGAACCGGTGCACGGCTCCGCCCCCGACATTGCGGGCAAAGGCATCGCGAACCCGATCGGTCAGATCTGGTGCGGCGCGATGATGCTCGACCACCTGGGCTACCGCGCCGCGCACGACGCGGTGATGGGTGCCATTGAAGCGGTGTTGCAGCCGGGCATCGGCGCACCGCGCACGCCCGATCTGGGGGGCAGCGCCAGCACACAGGACGTGGGTCGGGCGATCGAAAACGCTCTCCGCCGTTGAAACGGTGCCGTGACCTTTCGGGCAGGCGTGCAAAATTTCACGAACCCTTCAATCACACTTTGACAATGCGCATAGAATCTGCGCTCTCGTTCAGAGGGCATTCGCCTGTGTTGGCTGAAGTGTTGACAGGGAACTTGACCCGTGGGTCTAATCAACGGGCACCAGTCTGGCCACGTTGCCCGGCCAATGCGAACATGAGCGATCCGGACAGTGCGTTGTCAGACAGGCTTCTGTGCAGGGCGGCTGAACGGTCCACAAGAAATTTCAATCACTTCAAGAGGGGCTATTTGTGAACAAAACAGAACTCGTCGAACCCATCGCCAAGCATGCCGACATTTCGAAGGCGGCCGCCACGCGAGCACTGGACTCCACCATCACAGCCATCCGCACCACCCTGAAAAAGGGCGGTACCGTTTCCCTGGTCGGTTTCGGTTCGTTTGCCGTGACCAAGCGCCCCGCACGCAAGGGCCGCAACCCGCGCACCGGCGAAGAGATTAAAATCAAGTCCGCCAAGGTGCCGAAGTTCCGTCCGGGCAAGGCATTGAAGGATGCGCTGAACTGAAGCGCCATCCCGGTTTTCCGGTGGGGTGCTTAGCTCAGTCGGTAG
>JAHIQV010000030.1 GCA_018903185.1 Gammaproteobacteria bacterium
GGCGGCGCCCCGGTCGGTCTTTTCCGGTTCTTCGTAGCGCATCAGCCGCCGGTGGTCCTGCGGGCCGATCCAGCGCCGTTCGATCACGAACAGCAGCGTGAACAGCGAGCCCAGCGGCAAGGCCGCGTAGGTCACGCCCACCGGCAACCAGGGCAGTTCGCTGATCGACTGGCCCATGGTGCCCAGGCTGAGGCGGGTGCCGTACCAGGCCACGAAGGCGCAGGCCGCGGCCATGCACAAGTCCACAAGCCAGGCGCACAGCGCGCGCAGGGGTGGCGGCAGCACGTCGGTGAGCATGGTCACGGCGATGTGGGCGTTGGCGCGGTAGGCCGCGGCCGCGCCGATGAAGGTGAACACCATCATGAGCAGGATGGCGATGGGTTCGGGCCACTGCGAGCCGGTGCCCAGCACATAGCGCGTGAACACACCCCAGGGAATGATCAGCGACATGCACACGATGGCCACGCCGGCGGCCCAGATGCAGGCCAGGTAAAGGCGGTCCATCGCCGCGACGTAGAGGGATTTCATGGATCGTTTTCTGCAAGCGGCACCCCGGCGCGAGGCCGGGGTGACTGGAGGGGCGACGGGCGCAGGCTCGGCTTATTTCACTTCGCCGATGCGCTTCATCAGGTCGGCAAACTGGGCGCCGTACTTGGCGCGCACCGGGGCGGTGGCGTCAAAGAAAGGCTTGTTGTCGATGGCGATGAACTCCACGCCCTCGGCCTTGAGCTTGGCGCTGTAGTCGGCCACGGCGGCGTCCCAGAGCTTGCGCTGCTCCAGCTGGGCTTCGCGGCCCAGCTTCTTCATCAGCGTCTGGTCGGCGGGCGTGAGCTTGTCCCAGGCCACCTTCGACATCACCAGGATCTCGGGAATGATCAGGTGGTTGGTCTGGGTGTAGTACTTGGCGCCGGCCTTGAAGTGGTTGGCGGTGTACAGGCTGGGCGGGTTGTTTTCCGCGCCATCGACCACGCCGGTCTGGATCGCGGTGAACACCTCGCCGTAGCCCATGGCGATGCCGTTGCCGCCCATGGCGTTCATGGTGTCGACGAACAGCGGGTTGCCCATCATGCGGATCTTCTGGCCCTTGAGGTCGGCGGGGGAGCGCACCGGCTTCTTGGTGTAGAGGCTGCGGCTGCCGCCGTCCATCCAGGCCAGGGCGACCATCTTGGCCGGGCTGGCGCTGATCTTGTCCAGCAGTTCCTGGCCGATCGGGCCGTCGATCACGGCGCGCATGTGGGCCACGTCGCGGAACACGAAGGGCATGTTGAACACGTTCACCTCGGGCACCACCGGGCCGACCGGGCCGAGCGAGGTGCGCAGCAACTGGATCGCGCCGACCTGGGTCTGCTCGATCATGGCCTTCTCGTCGCCGAGCACGCTGCCCGGGAACATCTGGAACTTGTAGCGCCCCTGGCTGGCGGCGTCGAGCTTCTTGCCCATGGCCTCCACCGCCACCACAGTGGGGTAACCGGCGGGGTGCACGTCGGCGGCCTTGAGCACGGTCTGCGCCGAAGCCAGGCCGAACACACAGGTGCCCGCGGCGGCCACGGCGAGATGGATCAGGGTTCTGCGGAATGTCATCTCGGTATCTCCTGGGCGCCGGGGCGCTGGTTTGAAGGGGCAAGCAATTCGGGCGAATCAGAGGGTGAACGACCTATCCAACAAGGTGATGCATCTGCTACATTGGTTGCAAACATCTCATCATCAGTCGTCGTACAACTAATCTAGCAGATGACTCCAGCAGCAAACATCGGGCTTACCCTAATGAATCGGGATCTCTCCAGTCGCAGCAACAAATCGCGCACCCTGTCGTCCGAGCTGGCGCAGGTGCTGGTCGGCCGCATCCGCGGCGGTGACTATCCGCCGGGCACCAAGCTGCCCAAGGAGGCGTCCATCATGGAAGAGTTCGGCGTCAGCCGCACCGTGGTGCGCGAAGCCATCTCCTCCCTGCAGGCGGTCAATATGGCCGAGACCCGCCACGGCATCGGCACCTTCGTGCTGAAGGTGGAGGAGAGCGCTCCGTTTCGCATCCGGCCCGAGCAACTCGGTACCTTGCGCGACACCATTGCGTTGCTGGAGCTGCGCATCGGCGTAGAGACCGAGGCCGCGGCCATCGCGGCGGCGCGCCGCACGGAGGCGAATCTGGTCAGCATGCAGGCCGCCCTCGATGCCTTCTCCGAAGCCATCGAGGCCGGGCAGGACGCCGCCAACGCCGACTTCCAGTTCCACCGCGAGATCGCGCTGGCGACCCAGAACAGCCACTTCGCCGAAGTCATGAATTCGCTCGGTCCGGGTGTCTTTCCGCGGGTGCGCCTGGCCACCGCCGCGGCCCAGGACCCGAACCGCCTGATGTACCTGCGGCGCGTGCACCTGGAGCACGAGAGCATCTACAACGCGATCCGGGATCAGGACGTGGACAGCGCCCGCGCGGCCATTCGCACCCACCTGTCCAACAGCCGCGAACGCCTGCGCAAGAGCGAGACCCAGGCCGCCTGAAGTCGTGAGGGAGGGGTGAATCGAGGGTTATCCCGGATGGGGTGGCTTCACCTAAGTTGTATGATGACTGTTAACTTAAACGGTTTTGCCGTTGTTGTCCTGTCCTCACGCACCGCCCATGAACGCCACCCCCACCGTCACCCGATTGCAAGTGATCCCCGTTGCGGGTCACGACAGCATGCTGCTCAACCTGAGCGGCGCGCACGGCCCGTTTTTCACCCGCAACCTGCTGATCCTGACCGACTCGTCAGGCCACACCGGCGTGGGAGAGGTGCCGGGCGGCGAAAAAATCCGCCAGACGCTGGAAGACGCGCGGCCCCTGATCGAAGGCCAGCCCATCGGCGCCTGGAACCACCTGCTCAACAGCCTGCGCAGCGGCTTCGCCGAGCGCGACAGCGGCGGCCGCGGCAACCAGACCTTTGACCTGCGCGTGACCATCCACGCCGTGACCGCCGTGGAGTCCGCCTTGCTCGACCTGCTGGGACAGCACCTCGGCGTGCCGGTCGCGGCCCTGCTCGGCGAGGGTCAGCAGCGCGAGCGCGTGCAGATGCTGGGCTACCTGTTCTACATCGCCGACTGCACCAAGACCGACCTGGCCTACCGCAGCGAGCCCGATGCGGCCGATGACTGGCAGCGCCTGCGCCACGAAGCCGCGCTCACGCCAGAAGCGGTGGTGCGGCTCGCTGAAGCCGCGCAGGCACGCTACGGCTTTCAGGACTTCAAGCTCAAGGGCGGCGTGCTGCGCGGCGAGGACGAGGTCGAGGCCGTCGTGGCGCTGCACGAGCGCTTCCCGCAGGCGCGCGTGACGCTGGACCCCAACGGCGGCTGGCTGCTGAAAGACGCGGTGCGCCTGCTGCGCGACCACCGCAACACCCTGGCCTACGCCGAAGACCCGTGTGGCGCCGAGGGCGTGTTTTCCGGCCGCGAGGTGATGGCCGAGTTCAAGCGCGCCACCGGCCTGCCCACCGCCACCAACATGGTCGCCACCGACTGGCGCGAGATGGCGCACAGCCTGATGCTGCAGTCGGTCGACATCCCGCTGGCCGACCCGCACTTCTGGACCCTGCAGGGCTCGGTGCGCGTGGCCCAGCTCTGCCAGATGCACGACCTGACCTGGGGCTCACACTCCAACAACCACTTCGACGTGTCGCTTGCCATGTTCACCCACTGCGCCGCCGCCGCGCCGGGCAAGGTGACCGCCATCGACACGCACTGGATCTGGCAGGACGGCCAGGGCCTGACCAAAGAACCGCTGCAGATCAAAGGCGGCTATGTGGACGTGCCCCAGCAGCCGGGCCTGGGCGTGGAGCTGGACATGGACAAGGTGCAGAAAGCACACCAGCTCTACCAGCAGCACGGTCTGGGCGCGCGCGACGACGCGGTCGCGATGCAGTACCTGATACCGGGCTGGACATTCAACAACAAGCAGCCGGCGCTGGTGCGCTGAAGCGGCTTGCTCTTCCCCTACGCTTAAAGGACATCAACATGAAACTGGGATTCATCGGACTGGGCATCATGGGCGCGCCCATGGCGGGTCATTTGCTGGCCGCGGGCCACGAGCTGTTTGCGCAGTCGCGCAGCGGCGTGCCGGCCGCGCTGCTGGATGCGGGTGCCAAGGCCTGCGAAACCGCGGCCGACGTGGCGCGCGCGGCCGACATCATTTTCCTCATGGTGCCCGACACGCCGCACGTGGCCGAGGTGCTGTTTGGCGAGTCCGGGCTGGACAAGGGCCTCGCTGCTGGAAAAACGGTGGTGGACATGAGCTCGATCTCGCCCATCGCCACCAAGGACTACGCCAAACGCATCCAGGCCCTGGGCTGCGACTACATTGACGCGCCAGTGAGTGGTGGCGAAGTCGGCGCCAAGGCCGCGAGCCTGACCATCATGGTCGGCGCGACCGAAGCCTCGTTCGCCACCGTCA
>JAHIQV010000259.1 GCA_018903185.1 Gammaproteobacteria bacterium
TGAAATCGCCGTAGAGGTTGTAGTGGTCTTCCAGGTGGTGAAGCAGCCAGAATTTCACGTCCATCAGCTCGGGTGGTGGCAGCGCTTCGCCAGTGGCCAGGAAGTGCGCGATCTCGCGGAAGATCCAGGGTCGGCCCTGCGCAGCGCGGCCGATCATGAGGGCGTCGGCGCCGGTGTGCCGCAGCACCTCACGCGCCTGCTGCGGGCTGGTGATGTCGCCATTGGCCACCACCGGAATCTTCACGCGGCTCTTGATGTGGGCCACGGTGTCGTGTTCGGCAAAGCCCTTGTAGCCCTGCTCGCGGGTGCGGCCGTGCACGGTCAGCATCTGCACACCAGCGGCTTCGGCGGCGAGCGCGATCGTCGGAGCGTTCTTGACGTCGGCGCACCATCCGGTGCGCATCTTGAGTGTGACGGGCACGCCGTGCGGCGCAGCGGCGGCCACCACGGCTTCAACAATGTCGATAGCCAGCGCTTCGTCCTGCATCAGGGCCGAGCCGGCCCATTTGTTGCAGACCTTCTTGGCCGGGCAGCCCATGTTGATGTCGATGATCTGCGCACCGCGGTCGATGTTGTAGCGCGCGGCGTCGGCCATCATGGCCGCGTCGGTGCCGGCGATCTGCACCGCGATCGGACCGGGCTCACCGCTGTGGTCGGCACGGCGCGAGGTCTTCAGACTGTCCTGCAGGTCCGGGCGCGAGGTCACCATTTCGCTCACCGCATAACCCGCCCCCAGCCGTTTGCAGAGCTTGCGAAACGGCCGGTCCGTCACGCCGGCCATGGGCGCGACGAAAAGGGCATTGGACAGGGTGAACGGACCCAGTTGCATGGCGGGAGCGAGTCGGATGGTGGGTTTGGTGGGACCCCCGCGGAGCGGACATTTCGCAGGCGGGGATGGGCATTGTATCTGCCTGTTTTTTCAGCAGGCGATATGCTCTCGCATTCCACAGATTCTTCTTCTGCCCATGCCCGCCTGGATCGTTTCTCTGCTGCACACACTGGCCTTGCCCGAGGTCGGCCTGAGCACGGTCTTCCTGGTCGCGTTCATTTCGGCCACCTTGCTGCCGATGGGCTCGGAGCCTGCCGTGTTTGCGTTGATCAAGCTCAACCCCGAGCTGTTCTGGCCCACCATCCTGGTCGCCACTGCGGGCAACACACTGGGTGGCGCCGTCAGCTGGTGGATGGGCTATGGCGCGCACCGAGTGGTCGATAAAGCACGGCACGGGCATGCCACCCACGTGCGCGCCCTGGACTGGTTGCAGCGCTTCGGCCCCAAGACCTGCCTGCTGTCCTGGCTGCCCGGCGTCGGCGATCCGATCTGCGCGGTGGCCGGCTGGCTGCGGTTTCCCTTCTGGCCATGCCTGGGCTACATGGCGATCGGCAAGTTCGCGCGCTACCTCACGCTCACCGCCGGCCTGCTGTGGGTGTTCCCTGGGGGACTGCCGTTCTGACACGGCCGGGGTGTCGCCGCCGATACTCGGGCGCTGCACCTCACATCCCCTGGCATGATCCCACCCGCTCCACCGCCCGACAACCCCCTGCCCCGCTCGCTGTGGGCGTTGATGATGGGCAACTTCGTCATCGGCACCGGGGTCATGGTGGTACCCGGCACGCTCAACGACATCAGCGCCTCGCTGAATGTGTCGATTCCCCAGGCCGGCCAACTCATCACCGCGGCCGCCATCCTGATGGGCCTGGGCGCTCCCGCTTTCGCCACGCTCGTGGCGGGCTGGGACCGGCGGCGCCTGCTCACGCTCTCGTTGGTGTGGTACGCCCTGCTCACAGCCATCTGCGCACTAGCGCCGAGCTACGCCACGCTGTTGCCGCTGCGGGTTCTCGCCGTCATCGCGCCCGCCGTCTTCACGCCCCAGGCCGCCGCCAGCGTGGGCCTGCTGGTGTCACCGGCCCAGCGCGGTCGCGCCATCACCTTCGTGTTCCTGGGCTGGTCGGTGGCGTCGGTCATGGGCATGCCGCTCTCGGCCTGGATCGGCGGCACGCTGGGCTGGCGCTGGGCGTTTGGCCTGGTGGCCTTGATGTCGCTGGCCAGCGCGGCCTGGGTGTGGCGCGAGATGCCTAACGGCATCCGCCCGGCGGCGCTGTCGCGCCAGGCCTGGGGACAGACCCTGGGCTCGGCGCCCCTGATGCTCGCCGTGGGCGTCACGCTGCTCTCGGCCTTCGGCCAGTTCACGCTGTTTTCGTACTTCGCACCCTACTTCTTCCAGACCCTCGGCCTGGGCGGCGGTGCGCTTTCGCTGATGTTCCTGTGGTTCGGTGCCTTCGGCCTGGCCGGCAACGTGGGGCTTTCGCGCTGGATCGACCGCATCGGTGCACCGCGCGCCGTGCTGCTCACGCTCGGCGCCATGGTGCTGACGCTGCTGCTCTGGCCGCTGGGTCAGGCGGGCATCTGGCAACAGGCGCTGGTCCTGGTGCCCTGGGCGCTGGGCTGTTTCGCCTGCAACTCGGCGCAGCAGGCCCGGCTGGTCCACCTGTCACCAGCTCTGGCCCCGGCCACGGTCGCACTCAACACATCGGCCATGTACGGCGGACAGGCGCTGGGCGCCGCGCTGGGGGGCATCCTGATCGCGCAAGGGCACATGCTGCGTCTGCACCAGGTGGGTCTGGTGGTGTTGATCCTCGCGATGGCCCTGAGCGTGTGGGCCGCTCGGGCTCAGAAGCGTTCGTAACCCAGCAGGTAACGCCATTCCCCGACGGGCAGCCCCGTGAGCGCAACCCGGCCCATGCGCAGGCGCCGGACCGCCACCAGCTGCAGGCCCGCCCGTTCACACAGGTGCTCCACCTGGCCCGGCCGCGTGCCCTTGATCGCCAGGCGCAGGCGGTGTTCACTCTGCCAGCTGGCGCGCGCCGAGGGCAGGCTCCAGCCGTCGAAAAACAGCGCCTTGCCGATCGACTTCAGCACCGCGTCGCGCCGGGCTTCGTCGTCGAGTTCAGGATCGGCCGCCACCTCGACCAGCCACTCGTGTTCGAGCTGCGCCGAATCGTCCGAAATCTTGCGCGCCACGCCGGGGTTCTGGGTGAACACCATCAGGCCGCTCATGGGGGTGGTCAGCGGCGCCACGGGCAGCAGCTTGTGGCGGTGCGCCTTGAGCGGGCGCACGCCCGAACGGTCGCCCTTGAACCGGTTGGCGTTGGTGAAGAGTTCGGCCGCCAACGCATCGGGCAGGGGCGAGACGTCCGGCAGCGCGCGGCCCGCGGGCTTGTGCCAGATCAGCGTCACGGAGTCGAGCGACTCCAGCTTCGCCTTGGGGTCCAGCGCCACCGTCTGGCCGTCGTGCACCCGCGCCATGGGCTCCTCGACCACCGCGCCGTCCACGCGCACCCAGCCCCCCGCGATGTAGCGTTCGGCATCGCTGCGCGAACAGGGCAGCTGAGCGGCCAGGCGTTTGGCCAGGCGTTGGGGTTCGGAACGGCCGGTGTCGGACATGGGCGCGTTCAGGACGAGAACAGGAAGTTCATCACGTCGCCATCCTTGACGACGTATTCCTTGCCTTCGGCGCGCATCTTGCCGGCGTCTTTGGCCCCCTGTTCGCCCTTGTAGGTGATGAAGTCGTCAAAGGCGATGGTCTGGGCGCGGATGTAGCCCTTCTCGAAGTCGGTGTGGATCACGCCGGCCGCCTGCGGGCCGGTATCGCCGACGTGGATGGTCCAGGCGCGCACTTCCTTCACACCGGCGGTGAAGTAGGTCTGCAGGCCCAGCAGCTTGTAGGCGGCGCGGATCAGACGGTTCAGGCCGGGCTCGTCCTGACCCAGTTCCTTCAGGAATTCGAGCCGGTCGGCGTCGTCCATCTCGGCCAGCTCGGCCTCGATCTTGGCGCAGATGGCCACCACGGGCGCGTTCTGTTTCTCGGCGAAGGCGCGCAGGCGGTCCAGGAACGGGTTGTTCTCGAAGCCGTCTTCCGACACGTTGGCCACGAACATCGCCGGCTTGGCCGTGATCAGGAAAAACTGCTTGAGCAGCGGCAACTCTTCCTTGCTGAAATCGATGCTGCGCACGGGCCTGGTGTCGTTGAGCGCCGCCTGGCACTTCTCCAGGATCGCCACCAGCTTGATGGACTCCTTGTCGCCCGAACGCGCGGTCTTCTGCACGCGGTGCAAGGCCTTCTCGACAGCGGCCAGGTCGGCCAGGCAGAGCTCGGTGAGGATGACCTCGATGTCGGCGATCGGGTCGATCTTGTTGGCGACGTGGATCACGTTGTCGTCTTCGAAGCAGCGCACTACGTTGACGATGGCGTCCGTCTCGCGAATGTGGGCGAGGAACTTGTTGCCCAGGCCTTCGCCGGTGCTGGCACCGGCCACCAGACCGGCGATGTCCACAAACTCGACGATGGCCGGTACCACGCGCTCGGGCTGGACGATCTCGGACAGCTGGGCCAGCCGCGGATCGGGCACCTCCACCACACCGGTGTTGGGCTCGATGGTGCAGAAGGGGTAATTTTCGGCGGCGATGCCGGCCTTGGTCAGCGCGTTGAAAAGGGTGGACTTGCCCACATTGGGCAGGCCCACGATGCCGCATTGGAGGCTCATGGGGGACTTTCGGGTCGATCGGGGAAACCGGTGATTTTAGCGGGGCGGCCGGTTTCGGCGCCGCCGATGACCTCGCGCGGGCAGCGGGGTCAATCGAAGCGCCAGTCGGCCGACACGCTCTGACCCACACGCAACACCTGGCCGTCGCCCGCCAGCACGATCGCGTTCATGCCGAAGGTGACGGCGCCGTCCAGGCGCGGGTCGGCGCGGTAGGTCTGCAGGGTGTCGCCCACCACCGGCGAAGCGGTGGCGGTGACCGGGTCGATGTTGGGGATCGGACAGCGCGCGCAGGGTTTCACGGATTCCATCACGGCGCTGCCGTCATCGGTGGCGATGTGCATCGGTCCAAGGCGGTCTTCGTCGTGGGCCTCCACACCGCCGAGCACGATGTTGGGTCGAAAACGAACCATCGCCACCGGCCCCTGCCCGGCCTGCGCCAGCCGCGCATTGAGTTCGTCCAGCGAAGCGGTGCTCGTCACCAGCACACCAAAACCGTCGGCGAACTGGGTGGTGGACTCGCGCCCACCGGTCCACTTCAGGCTGCACAGGCGGCGCACCTCCGGGTCGAAGCGCGCCAGACGCAGGCGCTTCAGATCGACGGGCGCGTCCGGCCCCAGGAAATCGCTGAACCACTGGGCCGCCACGTCGCCCATGTCGTAGGCCTCGACTTCGTCGTCCCAGACCCGCACGCGCAAGGGTGCTTCGGCGGCGTCCAGGGCCAGGTGCAGCGCCAGCATGCCGGGTGCGCGCAGCACCAGTTGGCCCAGCTTGAACGCCGGCTGGATCAGCGCCAA
>JAHIQV010000260.1 GCA_018903185.1 Gammaproteobacteria bacterium
GTCTCGCATGGCCTGCATGGCTTTCATGTGGTCATGCATGGCAGTTGACGCTCCCGACGAGGCTGCAGCGGCTTGATGCGCGCTGTGTTCATCGGCTTTGGCTGCTGTTGTTGCGCCGATGACTGGTGCGCTCTGGCTCGCGCAGGCCGTCAGCAACAAGGCGGTGGAGATCGCAAGGATGGTGTGGGAGGTTTTCATGGTGGTGTTGTGTGAATGAATAGGGGAGCCGCCGCTGCCGGCGACAGGATCGGAGAAGTCACCAACTTAGCGAGGAAAGAAAACGCAGGACTAGAGTGCAGAGGCACTCTTCGCAATGAGCTGCGATGCGATCTACAACGTCAAGCGATGCGGTCGTGCCGCGATGGGCGAAGTCAGGTGCATCGGTCTGGTGACCTGCACCCGGACTTTCGCGGCGATGGCCAAGGTCATGGCTGGCCCCCACACCAGCTGCAGCTTGCCAACCACCCCTGGGCTGTCATCGGCAATGGGCTGATCCACCTTGGTGATGGCCAGGGAGGCTTCATCGCAAAACTTCAAGCATCCGTCATTACCGGGATCGGCTGTTTCGCCATGAAGGAATTCGGCGAAAGGAATCTCGTGTGGAGTTGCCGTCAACGATAGAGGACTGCTGGCGTTTGGTTCGGTCAACAGGCACGCATTGGCTACCCCCGCGGCCAACGCAAACAGCCACACGACCAGAATCATCGAAGTGGTATGGCGTAGCGAACGGCGGTGCAGGGTCATGTCAATCGAGCGAACAGTGGCAACGATCCAAGGCTAAACCCGAGGGCTTGACCAGCCTTGATGCAGATCAAGGAAGCAGGTCAAGAGACGATTCCGAGTTGAAACAGTGTGCGACCGAGCTCAGTCACGGTCGGTTCGTTTCCGAACAGAACGAGTTTCTCCAGGAAAAGTGCCCTTCGATGCACTCAGTGCGCCTCATGGGGAAAGAGCACGCCGCGCATCCAGGCCATGAGGTCGATGGGGCTGGATGTGCCTATGCTGGTTGCCTCGTCCTGAGCACGGGATTTCTTGAGCTGTGGCTTCTGCTGAGGCTGGTGTCCCAACTGCGGTCTGTCGGGAGCTGCTCCTGATCTACCAATGCACTCCACCCTTGTTCATGAATCTCCAGGGTATCGCTCTTCAGACTTGAGTCCGTTGCCACTAAGCGAATGCCATACGGTGGAGAGAGTTAATGCAATCCTTCGTTGGTAGTAGTTCTTTTGGGGGTTCGCGAAGAAAGGATTTGTTGTTTACTGAAAGATCGTCATCGACACGCAATATTGCGAACAAGCTGAGCGGCAAGTTTGGTGGAGAAGAGTGAGATCGACACATAGAAATGGCACTTGCAGCTTATGCGTATATCAGTGCCGAAACTTGCAGCTTATGAGGGAATTCGCTAGCAGCTTTTGGTGAAGGTGCCATCGCTAACTCGTTGATTTCAGATGGATGACACTTGCAGCTTATTCACAGACGCACATCAGCCCCGCAGTGCGCAGCGCGGAGGGTAGTCCAGTGACCACCACCGCGCGCCCCGTTGTGCCTGTGCGCCCGGTCGGGCCAGGACGCGCGGGGCGCGCACAGCCGCCGGGGCCGAACCCCTGGCGGCCCGGGCAGCTGCTGCTGGCGCCGCACCGGCTGGCGTTCTTTCTCGCGATGGTGTTGCTGCTGGCCTCGGGCCTGTGGTGGGCGCTGGTGCAGGTGGACCGCTCCACGGGCGCCATCGGTCTGGGCTACGCGGTACCGCCAACGATCACCCACGCCGCGGTCATGAGCTTCGGCTTCATGCCGCTCTTTTTTGCCGGTTTCCTGTTCACCGCCGGTCCCAAGTGGCTGGGCGTGCCAGGCCCCGACGCGCGGGCGCTGGTGCCCACCCTGTTGCTCCAGGCCGGTGGATGGCTGCTCTGGCTGGCCGGGGCGCACACGTTTCTCTGGATCGCGGTGGCGGGCGCGGCGCTGGCCGCGGCCGGGCTGGGCGCGCAATACCTGCGCTTCTGGGGCCTGGTGCGGCGCAGCGCGCTGGACGACCGCCTGCACGCCACGGTGGTGGCGGTGGCCGGCACCGTGGGCGCCCTGTGTGTCGCGGGCCTGGCGCTGGCTTTGCTGGCCGGTGCGTTCGACATCGCCCGCAGCCTGGTGCTGACCGGCCTCTGGGGCTTCGTGGTGGTGACCTACCTGGTGGTCGCGCACCGCATGATTCCGTTTTTCACCTCCAGCGCCGTGCCCATGGTGAAGGCCTGGCGGCCGTTCTGGGTGCTGTGGGCCCTGCTGGGGGCCGCGGCCTTCGAGGCATTGGCGGTCTGGGTCGCCGCGAGTGGCTGGGCGGGCGCGCCGGGCTGGATGCTGCTGCAGGGTCTGATCGAGCTGCTGGCCGGTGGTGTGATCCTCTGGCTGGGCGTGGCCTGGGGCCTGGTGCAGAGTCTCAAGGTGCGTTTGCTTGCGATGTTGCACCTGGGTTTCCTGTGGCTCGGCCTGGCTTTTGTGCTGGCGGGGCTGTCGCAGCTGCTCGGCCTGCGCGCCGGTGTGCCGGCTCTGGGCCTGGGGGCCTTGCACGCCCTCACCATGGGTTGCCTGGGCTCGCTGCTGGTGGCCATGGTCACGCGCGTGTCGTGCGGCCACAGCGGGCGCACGCTGGTGGCCGATGCGCTGGTCTGGGGTGTGTTCTGCCTGCTCCAGCTGGCGGTGCTGCTGCGCGTGGCGGGCGCCCTGGACGGCGCGCCGCTGTGGGTGCTCACGGCCGCCGCGCTGCTCTGGGCCGCTGTGATGGGTGTCTGGGGTCTGCGCCTGATCGGCTGGTACGGCCGCCTGCGCGCCGACGGCCGGCCCGGTTGAGGCTTGCCGTTTTCCCCGTTCCCATGCCTTCACACCCTGCCATGACCTCCGCCACAGAGACCTCCCCTGACTGGGCCTTTGTCGTCAGCGAGCTGATCCAGGCGCGCCAGACCGTGTTGCCCAAGCGCCTCGTGGAACCGGGCCCGGACGCCGGACAGACCCAGGCCATCCTGGCCGCGGCCGCGGCCGCTCCCGACCACCTGCAGTTGCTGCCCTGGCGCTTCATCCTCGTGCCAGCCGGGCAGCGTGCCACGCTGGCCGAGGTGTTTGCCCGCGCCCTGAGCGAGCGCGATCCGCAGGCCACGCCCGAGCAGCTGGCGCAGGCGCGCGAGAAAGCGTTCCGGGCGCCGCTGCTGATGCTGGCGGTGGTGGACGGCGCGCGCGGCGACCCCGAGGTGGACCTGAACGAACGCATCCTCTCGGCCGGCTGTGCGGTGCAGAACATGCTGCTCATGGCCACCGCGCTCGGCTTCGGCTCGGCGCTCACCAGCGGCAAGGCGCTGAAGTCGGACACCTTGCGGGCCTGCTTCGGCCTGGACGCCAGCGAACAGGCGCTGTGCTTCGTGAGTGTCGGCACCGTGCTCTCGCGCAAGCCGGCGCGTGCCCGGCCGGTCGTGGCCGACTATGTGAATACCCTGGGTTCGGATCCCGTGTCCTGAACCCCCATTTTCCAACAGGACTTTTCATGGACATCAGCACCTTTGACGATCTGCTGGCCGCCGCGCGCGCCCAGTCCCAGCCCCAGCGCCTGCTGTTTGTGTTCGCCGGCGTCGAGCTGCCGGACGACGCGACCCCTGCCCAGCGCGCGGCTTTCGAGCAGGGCCAGGGCGGTGCGCTGGTGCCGCAGATGTGCGTCGACAAAAGCCCCGACGAGCTGGCTTCGTTTGACCAGCTGAAGCAGGAAGCGACCAGCTTCGGCCAAGCCTGGGGCATGGTGTTCGCGGCTGCGATGTCGGGCGCACCGGGCAAGGCGCCCACCAGCGCCGACGCCGATGAACCACTGAAAAAAATGGTGGAAGCGATCCGCCAGGGCCAGATCGAGGCCTACATCCCGTTCGACCCGCAGGGCCGCGCGGTGCGCCTCGGCTGATCGCCATGGCCGGTATCCGCCTGCACCAGATCGGCCAGCCGGGCGCACAGCCGCCAGCGGCAAGCTTCGAGCAGCCTTTCGAGATGCTCACCGCCTGCCACGAACGGGTGGATCGCATGTTGCGCCTGCTTCACCGGCTGTGCCAGCACCTCGACGAAAAAGGCCTTGACGAACAGGCCGCCCAGGCGGCGCGCGACGTCATGCGCTACTTCGACCTGGCCGCGCCGGACCACCACGAAGACGAGGAGCGCCACGTCTTTCCCCGCCTGCTGGCCGGAACCGATGAGAACGCGAAGGCGGTGGTGCGCCGGTTGCAGCAGGACCATCTGGACATGACCGCGAACTGGGTCAGCGCCCGTGAGGTGCTCCACCGGGTGTCCGAGGGATCGGCGCCGACGTGGTCCGGCCTGGGCGAGGCCGACCGCGCCACGCTGGCGCGTTTTGCGGACCTGTACGCCGATCACATCCGCGCCGAGGAAGACACGGTCTACCCGGCCGCGTCAGCCCTGATCGACGCCCCCGAGCTGCAGCGCATGGGGGCCGAAATGGCCGGCCGCCGCACGGCCCGGTCCTGAGCGACAGGGTCACCCCCATGCCCACCCTGGAACTGCCCCAATTCGAATGGAGCGAGGGATTCGCCTGCGGGGTGGACCTGATCGACCGGCAGCACCGCAACCTGGTCGACATCACCAACCTGCTGCGCCAGGCCATCTTGCGCGACGACACGGTCAGCAGCGCGAACAGCGTGGAATCGCTTCAGGCCTATGCGCGCTACCACTTCGCCTATGAGGAGTCTTGGGCGCGCGACCGCGGCATGCCCCAGGCCGCACTGGACCAGCACGCGCGCCGTCACCAGGCTTTTGCCGATCGCATCCAGGCGATGGCGGAACAGGACGGCCGGGAAGACGGCGATGGGCGCGCCCTGCACCGCTACCTGTGCACCTGGCTGGCCGACCACATCGTCAAGGATGACCGGGAGATGGTTCGCCGCCTGCTCCATCTAGACGGCGCCAAGGCCTGACCACCCGCCCGCGTCCGGACGGCCAGTGCCGCCCCTTCGGGGGTCGCGCGCAGCGCGGCGGGGGTGATCTGACTTCAGGCGGCGTCGGGTTGCCGCGCAGGCGCCGCGCGGCGGAAGCTGTGAAGCTTCATTCGGCCGGTCCCACCGTCAGCGCGACCTCGGCCACACCTTCCACGCGCCCGGTGATTCGGTCACCCGCCACCACCGCGCCCACGCCTTCGGGCGTGCCGGTGTAGACCAGGTCGCCGGGTTGCAGGTGGTAAA
>JAHIQV010000031.1 GCA_018903185.1 Gammaproteobacteria bacterium
ACCCGAAGCCGGACGGCGTGATCACCTTCGACCGCCTCTCCAGCGTGTTCGTCAGCAACACCAACCACGAAGAGCAGCAGCCGGCCCACCTGACGCTGAAAGATGCCAGCGTGCCGGTGATGATCAACTTGGCGAAATACGCCGGCCCCGAGAGCCGCTACTGCCCGGCCGGGGTCTACGAGTTCGTGAACAAGGATGGCGCGGATCAACTGGTGATCAACGCGCAGAACTGCGTGCACTGCAAGACCTGCGACATCAAGGACCCGACGCAGAACATCGTGTGGGTCACGCCCGAGGGTGGGGGTGGTCCGAACTACGCCGGCATGTGAGGCGCTCAAACCCTTGAAATGGTCGCTCGAAGCGGCCATTTCCCTTTGCAGCAACGCCCGGGCCGCACCCTGCGGCTGATCGGCAGGTCAAGTATTGCAAAAAGTATCAAGGCAGATATTCTGGCGGTACCTGTCAACCCACCGCCATGAACACCGCAGCCCTCTACCAGCACCGCTGGACACTGATCCGGATGCCTCTGGCGTTGTTCGCCATCGCACTGGCCAGCGCGGTCTGGTGGTGGTGGTATCCCATTCCGCCGACCCGGCTGATCATCAGCACCGGGCAGGCCGATGGCGCCTACCAGTTCCACGCCTCGCGCTACGCCGAAGCACTGGCCCGCCGGGGCATCCAGCTGGACGTCCTGCTGTCGGACGGCTCACCCCAGAACCTCGAACGCCTGCGGGCCGTCCCCGCATCGGCCGATCTGGCCCTGGTACAAGGCGGCTTCGGCTGGTCTTCCGCCGTCGGCCCTGGCATTCCGAAGGCTCCTGTGCAGACGCTCGCCAACGTGGACATCGAAGCCTTGTGGCTGTTCAGCCAGGGCGTCCCGCTGACCACGCTGACCGATCTCGATGGCCTGCGTGTGGCCGCCGGGCCCGAGGGCAGCGGACACCGCAACCTGTTGCGGCGCCTGCTGGCGCAAGAACGGGTCCCGCCCGAAGACATCCGCTGGTCGGACCTCAGTGGCCTGCCCGCCCGCGACGCCCTGCTGCGCAACGAAGTGGACGCGGTGTTCATGGTCTCTGCGCCGCGTTCACCTGGCGTGGAGGGCCTGCTGGCGGCCCCCGGCGTGCGGCTGGCGACGCTGCAGGGCACCGGGGCGATCGCCGAACGCAACAAATACCTCGAAAGCCGCCTGCTGCCCCAGGACGGCATGGGCGCCAACCTGCCCTCTGTGGACACGTCCATGCTGACCACACCGACCCATCTGCTGGCCCGCGAAGACCTGCATCCCGCGCTCAAACGGGTGGTGACCGCCGTGGCCCTGGAGGTGCATGGCGAGGGTGGACCCTTTCATCGCGCCGGCGAGTACCCCACCTTGCACGCCAGCGACTTCCCCTCAGCGCCCGAATCCCGCAGTGTCATGTTGCGTGGTCCCAACCTGTTTGAAAGGCACCTGCCGTTCTGGTGGGCCCAGGTGGCCAAACGCCTGCTGCTGATCGGCCTGCCGGTGCTGCTGGTCACGACCCTGCTGCTCCTGCTGGTGCCGGCCTGGCTGCGCTGGCGCCTCGAAGGCCACGTCATGCGCTGGTACGGTGAGCTGCGCTTCATCGAGGACGATCTCGCCAGCCAGAATCTGGATGTCGGGGGCATGGCGCTCAGCCACATCCACAACCGCCTGAACCACATGGAAACGGCCATCGCGGCCATGCAGCTGCCGGAGGAACTGGCCCAGCACTGGTTCACCCTCCGGCAACACGTCGAGTTCGTGCGTTCGCGCATCCTGGAGTACCGCGGACGATGAAACTCATGCTGCTCTACCGCCACCGCTGGCTGCTGATCTACCTGCCCATCCTGCTGGCGCTGGCGGTTGCGCTGGCCATGGTCACCCGACTCTGGCATCCGCTGCCACCGCCGCGGCTGGTGATCGGGACCGGTCCGAACCAGAGCAGCTACCTGCGGCTCGCCCAGCTTTACGCCAGCCGCCTGGAACACCACGGCATCGCCGTCGACCTGGTCACCCACCCCAGACCACAGGACGCGCTGCAACACATGAAGCCGGGTGACGGTGCGATCGACGCCACCTTTGCCCAGGGCCTGTATGCCCCCGCCAACGCATCCCTGGCCCCGGCCGACGGCGTGCAGGCGCTGGCCGTGATCGGCCACGAAATCATCTGGGTCTTCGCACGCGAGGACATCACAGACATGGGGCAGCTGCGGGGTCGGCGCATCGCCACATCGGTGGCGGGCTCGTCCAACCGGATCGCGGCCGATCTCCTGCTGGCCCACCTGCACATCCGTCCCGACGAGGTGAAGTTCGTGCCCGAGGTGGGAGACTCGGCGATCGCCTCCCTGACCGGGGGCCGTGTGGATGCCGTCATCCATGTCGCCACCGGCGATTCCCAGACCGCCAACGCGCTCGCCCGGCTGGACGGCGTGCACATCCTGGGCATGGAGCGCGCCGGCGCCCTGGCAGCACGCGAACGCCGGCTGCGGACCGTGGTCATGCCGCAAGGCGCCATCGAACTGCGCAGCCAGCTGCCCGCCAGTGACCTGCCCACCATGGTCACCCAGACGCACCTCCTGGCCAGGCCTGGCCTGCACCCCGCCCTGCAGCGCGCGCTGCTCGATGTGGCCGGCGAGCTGCACGTCATGAGCGGTTTTCTGGAGAGCCCGGGTCGCTACCCCACCACGGTCGGCAGCGACTTCCCGGTCTCACCGGTTGCCCTGCAGCACGCCAGCGGCATGCGTCCCTGGATGGAGACACTGCTGCCCTTCGGCATGGCGCAAAGAACCGAGCTGTTCCTGTATGCGGTACTGCCGCTGAGCCTGCTGGGTGTGGCCCTGCTGCTGCGCGCGCCGCGCTACATCGACTGGCGGGTCGACGCCGCGCTGCAGCACATCTACGGCGAAGTGCGCTTCATGGAGGAAGACCTCGCCCGGCAACCGGCCCACAAGCCGGTCTCGATACAGCCCCTGCTGGAACGGCTGGACACCCTGGAGCGGCAGGTGGCGCAAATGCAGCTGCCCAACCGCTACGCCGGACGCGGGTACACCCTGCGCCAGCATCTCTACCAGACCCGCCAGCGCCTGATCGTGATGCACGCGAGCTGAGTCAACAGGCTCCGCAGCCCGCCCATGCACCTCCATGCCGAGCTGATGCAGCGCCTTCAGGCACTCGCCAGCGGGCCGCGCCGCCTGCTCGGCATCGTCGGCGCCCCCGGTTCGGGCAAGTCCACGCTCGCCCACCTGATCGCCCAACACCTGGGTGAGCAGGCCCAGGCAGTCCCCATGGACGGCTTCCACCTCGCGCAGGCCGAACTGGAACGGCTGGGCCGGGCCCGACGCAAAGGCGCTCCCGACACCTTCGATGCCGCGGGTTATGCCGCACTGCTGCGCCGCCTGCGTGCGCAAAGCGGTGACGAGGTGGTCTATGCGCCCGACTTCCGGCGCGAGATCGAAGAGCCGGTGGCCGGCGCGCTGCCGGTGTTCGCCCGCACGCCGCTGATCGTCACCGAAGGCAACTACCTGCTGCTCGACGAATGCGACTGGGCACCGGTGGCCGGGCTGCTCGACGAAGTCTGGTTCCTGCACGTGGACGCCGCCCTGCGGCTGGAGCGCCTGAAGCGCCGGCACGAACAGTTCGGCCGCAGCCGGGAACAGGCACTGGACTGGATCGCCAGCACCGACGAACCGAACGCCCGGCGGATCGAAGCGTCGGCCCACCGGGCTCAGCGCCACATGGGCTGGGATCCGGCGGCCAACTGCTACACATTCCTGAGCATTTGACCCCGGGCTGGCCGCGGCTTTCACACCAATGACATGCGGCGCCGGCAGAGTAGCGCCTGTCGTTGGAGCAAAAAATGTTGAGAAAAACAGAAAAGGGCCGGCTGGAGCTGCGCCCGGGCAACCGCACCCTGGGACAGCGTGAGCGGGCCATACTGCTGCTGGCCGATGGACAGCAAAGTGAACCGCAGATGGCGGGCCTGTTCACCGGCGACGGCCGGCAGCTGATTGATGTGCTGCTGGAGCGGGGCTATCTGGAGCGACAAGGTTCCGGGCAAGCGGGCAAGGGCCACGCCAAAGAGATCCAGCACATGCCGAAAAGCGTGCTGGAGCCGGACCCGGCCAGCACCGTTGGCGGGCACGGCGATGCTTTCACAGGCACCCGGTCGCTGGCCACCGCCCGCATGTTCCTGTTCGATCTCAGCGAGCGCCTGTTTGCCCCGCGCGACAAAGCCCTCGCGGCCCGATACCGGTCCGCGCTGCGCGAGGCACGCGATGCCGTGGCCATGCTCGCGGTGGGCCGGGAGATGATCGTTGACGTGGAAGCGCTGGCAGGCAGCGAGCGTGCCGACGGCATCAGTGAGCGGCTGGCGAAACTGTTGCCCGTGGAACTGCTGGAAACCATGGGTTGAGCCCGTTAGGGCAAGCTATCCGTTAAACTCGCCGGGTCAGGAGAGAGCTCCCCGAACCGGGAGCCGCCGAAGGCGCAGGCGACCGGAACACGGTCCTGAACGCTCAGGCAAAAGGACTGACAAGCACCGGCTGCAAAGCGGGTGTACCCCCCTGGAGAGAGACCGCCCGCGAGGCGGTCCACCGAAGGAGCAAATGCGGCATCGCCCGCGTGAATCTCTCAGGTAAAGCGGACAGCGGGGCAGCGCACGGATGAACCGTGTACACCCTCCCCCGGGAGGCCTGCCCCATCAGCGAGCGCTTTAGCGCCGCAGAAAGCCCGCCGTGACCGACGCCTCCGAACTGCTCAAGACCCCGCTGCACGCCCTGCACCTGGAACTCGACGCCCGCATGGTGCCCTTTGCCGGTTACAGCATGCCGGTGCAGTATCCCGCCGGCCTGATGGCCGAACACCTCCACACCCGCAGCGCTGCCGGCCTGTTTGATGTCTCCCACATGGGCCAGCTGCGCCTGGTCGGGCCCGACGCCGCAGCCGCGTTTGAAACCCTGATGCCGGTCGACGTGATCGGCCTGGGCGTGGGCAAGCAGCGCTACGGCCTGCTGCTCAACGAAGAAGGCGGCATCATCGACGACCTCATGTTCGTCAACCGGGGCGACGACATTTTTGTCATCGTCAACGGTGCCTGCAAACACGGCGACCTGGCCCACATCAAGGCCTGCATTGGCCAGCTGTGCCACGTGGACGCGCAGTTCGAGCGCGCCTTGCTTGCCCTGCAAGGCCCGCAGGCCGTCACAGCCCTGCAGCGCCTGCTGCCGGACGTGGAAAAACTGGTGTTCATGACCGGTGCGGCCTTCACCTGGGCCGACGCCGACCTGTACGTTACCCGCAGCGGTTACACCGGTGAGGACGGCTTCGAGATTTCGCTGCCCGCCCCGGTGGCAGCCGACTTTGCCCGCGCCCTGCTGGCGCAACCCGAAGTGAAACCGGTGGGACTGGGCGCGCGCAACTCGCTGCGCCTGGAGGCGGGCCTGTGCCTCTACGGGCAGGACATCGACACCACCACCACGCCGGTGCAAGCCGGTCTGAACTGGGCCATGCAGAAGGTGCGCCGCACCGGTGGCGAGCGCGCCGGCGGTTTCCCGGGTGCCGCCCGCGTGCTGGCCCAGCTCGACGGCACCGAGCAGCTGACCCGCAAGCGCGTGGGCCTGGTGGCGCTGGAGCGCGTGCCGGTGCGCGAACACGTCGAGCTGCAAAACACCGCGGGCGACACCATCGGCGAAGTCACCAGCGGCCTGTTCGGCCCCAGCGCCGGCAAGCCCGTGGCCATGGGTTACGTCAACCTCGAGTACGTCGCCACCGG
>JAHIQV010000001.1 GCA_018903185.1 Gammaproteobacteria bacterium
GCCCGAATGCATTGCGTCCGCCACCCAGCTTCCTATTTCGTGTGGCTTTCCCTGCCAGAAGAGGTGCGTGCCGATCAGATCGCGACGGCACTCATGCGAGATCGAGTCTCGGTGTCAACGGCCGAACCTTTCGCAACGTCTGCCCAGGTGCCGCATGCGATTCGGCTGGCACTTGGCTCGGTTGAGTTGAGCACGCTGCGCAGCGCGCTGGAGCAAGTCAGGTGCGCGATCGATAGGCAAGCCTATTGAAGTTTGACTGAAGCCAAGAACAAGACGGGCACTGGCGCAATCTCCACCTTCGTTCAGCCACGATTTTCGAAGAAGCCGACGAGGTCCGTTCGCGGCAATAGGAGCTGCAGGGTGCCGTCCTTCATGCAGCGCCCTCGCTTTGATTGGGCTGCCTCAGTGTTCGGTCTTGATCAAGGCGGTGTGAAATCCCTCCCAAGCTCAGCCGCAGCACTTCTTGAACTTCTTCCCACTTCCGCAAGGGCAAGCATCGTTGCGACCCGGCGCGGCCGGCCGGGTCGTCGAGCGCGCTCACCCGGGTGTCCAGCGCCTGTTCCACCAACGCCCAGCGCCGCGTCCACAGATCACACACATCGCCGGGCACGGCATCGGCTTCAAGGCCCAGCAGCCGGGGCCAGTATTCGCTGGGTGCGATGGGCTGGCGGCAGCAGACCATGGCAGCCATGAAGCCTTCGCAGAACTCCCAGTCGGGCGTCTCTGGGAAGCTTGTGCGCCGCACGCTGAGCCAGGCCTCCAGCGCGGCGAAGTCCTCGGCGGACAGGGGCAGCAGTTCAGCAACAACGGTGTTCATGAAGCGGTTCCAGCTTGTTCAAACAGCGCCAGCAGGCGGCGCAGCACCGCCGTCTCGCGCTGGCCGTGGGCTTGTAGCGCGGCCCGACAGGCTGCGCGCACGGTGGCGCTTTGTCCGGGCTTCTGCATCAGCGCAAACACCGCCCGCGCCGAGCGCCCGGTGCCCGCGCCCAGCGCAGGGTCGAGCACGATGTCCATCGCCAGCCCGGGCGCCACGGCGCGCGCCATGGAGCGGAACGACCACGAGCCGGCCATGACCGGGTGGTAGTAGTGGCTACGCGCCACTTGAAACAGATCGACGATGCGCGGCAGCAGCGAGTCGAGCGCGGGCGCGAGGTCGTCGAACCACTGCGCCAGCTCGCGGATGCGGTTGCGCTCGAAGCCGGCGTTGTAGGCCAGCACCGCGCCCGAGGTGCCGAGCACGCCCAGCAGCGACAGCGCAAAGGCGCGGCGCGGGTCACCGCCCTGGCCCTCGGCCAGAAAGTGGTGCTCGCTCCACGCGCCGTCCGCGGCCTGCACCGCGCAGCTCCACTGGAACGGCAGCGTCTGGTAGGGCCGAGTGCCAGGCCAGATCGGCACGGCCAGGCCGATGGTGTCAAAGCGCAGACAGTGGCGCGGGTACGGCCAGGCGCGGGCCAGAGCGCCCACCTCGGGCTCCAGCAGCGGCGCGCCCTGCTGCACCGCGCGCACGGCGCGGCGCTGGCGCGGGGGCGCGATGTCTTCGGGGCGCAGGCTCATCACGTCGTGGTGGCCGGCAGCGCGCCATTCGGCCGCGGCCTCGCGCCCGAGGATGTCAAGACTGGTCTCTGAGTGTTCGGCCGTGGCGGGCGGCAAACAGGCCTTGCAGCTCGCCGCGAACTCGCAGGCGCTGCCCTCGTGGCAATGCGGTCCGGGCGTGGCCTCGGGTTCCGAGCCGCGCTCGCACTGGCGCATGGCGCTCAGCCAGTCGGCCACCGGGCGCGATCCGAGCACGGGGCCCAGGTCCACCTCGCGGAACAGGCCGGCGTAGCAGCCGTGGCCGGGGTAGACGAAGTCGGTGTCCACCAGCAGCAGGCCCACGCTCTGCACCGCGAAGCCGCAGCGCGCGGCCACATGGGTCCAGAGCGCGACCGTGTCCACGTCGGTGTCGTCGCCCACGGTCGCGTACCGCACCTTGAAAAGGCGCAGCCCGTGTTCACCCGCGGTGAGCACGTCGATGCGCACCTGGGCGCGGTCTTCGCTGGTCAGGCAGGCGCCCAGGACGGCCCAGCCCTCGGGAGGCTCGGCGTCGCTGTCGAGGCAGTTCAGGGTGTGGCGCACGGCCTGCAGCCACTGCGCAGGGCTTTGCGGCGCGGCCACCGTGTCAGCGTGCGGGAACGAGGCGCGCAGGGCCACGTCCAGGCCCGTGGCGGGCGCCGGCTCCGCGGCCTCCGATGTGGGCGCTGGCGCGGGCGCCGCCACGCCGCGCTGCAGCTGGCGGCGCGAGAGCCAGAAGCGGCGCTCGCAGCTGCGCCAGCGGCGCAGGTCGTCGGTGTTGAGGGGCGGAGCAAATACCATGGGCGCTATCAGACAAAGCCGACACAGGACCGGACAGGAACCGGCACAAAGGCCACAGGCGCAAGCATGCGGAAGGCCCTTGCA
>JAHIQV010000261.1 GCA_018903185.1 Gammaproteobacteria bacterium
CGCGCGTGGTGATGGACTGGCTGAGCACGGCGCGCACGCGCTCCAGCTCGGCCTGCAGCGTTGCGGCGCTGGTGGCCTGGTGGCCGGGGGTGCGGGCGGCCTGCCGCCCGGCGGCGGCGATGGCCGCGTGCGCCGAACTCAGGCTGATAGCGTCGGCCACGTTGAGCCACTGCCCCAGGCGCTCGGCCACGTCCTGCCGCGCCGCGTCGCCGGGCGCAACCGCCCCCGCGGGCAGAAAGCCCGCCAGCTGACGCACCAGGGCGGTGGGTTGGGTGTGGAAGAAAGAACTGCGCAAAACGGTCCGCAGCGCCCCGCAGGGCGCCTGAGCGTGGAGGAAAACAGGGGATTTGCCGGCCCGAACGGGGGGCTGGCGCCGGACCGGCCGATGGGCCGGGCGGCAGGCCGTAATTAGAAACCATCCCGCCGGCGGGTTTGTAACCGCCGGTCCGGGCCGGGTTCACACCACCAGCACGGCCCGGAAATCGTTCACGTTGGTGTGCGTGGGGCCGGTGATGACCAGATCGCCCAGCGGTTCGAAATAGCCGTAGGCGTCGTTGCGGGCCAGGTGATCGGTGACCTTCAGGCCCAGCGCGGCGGCGCGGGCCAGGGTGTCGGGCGTGACCAGCGCGCCGGCGTTGTCTTCCACGCCGTCGATGCCGTCGGTGTCGGCCGCGAGCGCCCACACACCGCCCTGCCCGCCCAGCGCCTGGGCCAGACCCAGGCAGAACTCGCCAGCCCGGCCGCCGCGGCCTTTCTTCTGGCCTTCGGCGCGGGGGCGCACCGTGACGGTGGTTTCGCCACCGCTGAGGATGACGCAGGGTTTGGCGAAGCTGCTGCGACCGAGCGCCGTGGAGCGCGCGAGCGCAGCGTGCACCTTGCCGACCTCGCGCGACTCGCCTTCGATCTCGTCGCTGAGCACCACCACGTTCAGTCCCAGCGCGCGGGCCGCGTCGGCGGCGGCGTCCAGGCTTTGCTGGGGGGTGGCGATCAGGTGCGTTGCGATACCGGCGAGCGCGGCGTCGCCGGGCTTGGGGGTTTCGAGTGCGCCGCTCTCCAGCTGCGCGCGCACGGCGGGCGGCACCTCGATGGCGTAGCGGCGCAGGATGTCGAGCGCCTCGGCGCTGGTGGACGCATCGGCCACGGTGGGGCCGCTGGCGATGACGCTCACGTCGTCACCGGGCACGTCGCTGATGGTGAGCGTGACCACGCGCGCCGGCGCGCAAGCCGCCGCGAGGCGCCCGCCCTTGATGGCCGAGAGGTGCTTGCGCACGGTGTTCATCTCGCCGATGTGCGCGCCGCTCTCCAGCAGCTGGCGGTTGATGCGCTGTTTGTCTTCGAGCGTGAGGCCTTCGCAGGGCAAGGTCAGCAGGGCCGAGCCGCCGCCCGAGATGAGGCAAAGCACGAGGTCGTCCGCTGTGAGTCCCTCGGTCAGTTGCAGGATGCGCTGCGCGGCTTCCAGGCCGGCGGCGTCGGGAACGGGGTGCGAGGCTTCGACCACCTCGATGCGCTGCGGCAGACCCTCGGGGCGCGGGGGGATGTGGTGGTAGCGCGTGACGACCAGGCCCGAGAGCGGCGCATCCGCCGGCCACAGCGCTTCGACCGCCTGCGCCATCGCGCCACCGGCCTTGCCGGCGCCGAGCACGAGGGTGCGGCCCTGGGGTGGCTGGGGCAGGTAAGCGGCGGTGTTGTGCATCGGCAGGGCGCGCTGCACCGCCACGTCGTACAGGTGGCGCAGCAGGGCACGGGGGTTGGCCAGGCTGGGGACGGTGGGGGTGGCGTCGGTCATGGGCAGGAAGTGTAAGGAAATGACCGGCGCCTGGCTGCCGTGTTGTTACGTAGGCGCTGACCCTAACCCCAGCCCCTTCCCACACGCGGGAGAGGGGTCATGCCCGCCCTGCTCCTCCAGTGCCGCCGGGATCTTGCTCCGGCGGCTGACGAGCAGCGGGTGCCCGGCCTGGCTGAGGTTCAGCGCCATGGGCGTGCCCATGATGCCGAGGCCCATGGAGCCGACCCGGAGTCCGCTCTGGATCGTGTGCCTGTCTCCTGGTTGTTCTGGTTACAGCTGCTGTCCATGCGCAGCGATCCAGCCAAGACCGCGGTCGGTACCGCCGGGCGTCGCGTCCTTCGGCTTGTATTCGCAGCCGATCCAGCCGCTGTAGCCCAGCGCGTCGATGTGGTCGAACAGGTTGCGGTGGTGGATCTCGCCGGTGCCGGGTTCGTGGCGGCCGGGCGTGTCGGCCAACTGCATGTGGGCGATGCGCGGCAGCAGGTCGCGGATGGTGTTGCACAGCTCGCCTTCCATGCGCTGCGCGTGGTAGATGTCGTACTGCAGAAAAACGTTGTCGGCGCCGACTTCGTCCATCATCTCGATGGCCTGGCGCGGGCGGTTGACGAAGTAGCCCGGCATGTCGAAGCTGTTGATGGGTTCGATCAGCAGCGGCAGGCCCAGCTTCTTCGCCTCGGCCGCCGCAAAACGCACATTGCCCACCCAGGTGGCGCGGGCCTGCGCCTCGCTCACGCCCACCGGCTTCAGCCCGGCCATGCAATGCCAGCGCTGCACGCCGATCACCGGCGCGTATTCAGCCGCCTTCGCCACACCGGCGCGGAACTCACCCTCACGGCCCGGAATGCAGGCCATGCCGCGCTCGCCCGCGGCCCAGTCGCCGGGCGGCAGGTTGTGCAGCACGAGTTCCAGCCCGTTGGCCTTCAGCAACCGGGCAATGGCTTCGGCCGGGTGGTCGTAGGGGAACAGGAACTCCACCGCCTTGAAGCCAGCCTTGGCGGCGGCTTCAAAGCGGTCGAGGAAGGGCAGCTCGCTCCAGAGCATGGAGAGGTTGGCGGCAAAGCGGGGCATGTTGGTGTTTTTTCAGTTCATCGATGTTGGTCATCTTTTCCAGGATCACCTCCACGACCACCGGCACACTGTAATGGTGCGCCATGAACTGTGCCTGGCGCAGCTGCAGCGTGGCAGCCGGTGACCGTGTTCGACGGGTTCACCCTGCCCGCCTGCGACATCCCGGGCGCCTGCCCTTCGGCGGCGAGCAAGATGTCTAGGCCCTCAATCGGCGCACCAGCGTGGCGTGCAGCTCCCCGACAATGCCTTTGCGGAACGCGAGCACACAGACGACGAAGATCACGCCGATGATCACGGTGACCCAGGAACCCACCTTGTCAGCCAGCAAGTTCTGCAGGGCAATCACGATGCCCGCGCCGAGCACGGGACCGAACAGGGTGCCCACCCCGCCCAGAAGGGTCATGAGGATGACCTCTCCCGACATGCTCCAGTGCGCGTCGGACAGGGTTGCAAAGCCCATCACCAGCGTCTTGAGTGAACCCGCCAGGCCAGCCAGGGCGGCTGACAGCACGAACGCCACCAGCTTGTACCGATCGGTCTGGTAACCGAGGGAGATGGCACGCGGTTCGTTCTCGCGGATCATCTTGAGCACCTGTCCGAAGGGCGAGTGGACGATGCGGGATATGCCCAGGAAGCAGGCGACAAAAATCGCGAGCACCAGGTAGTACATGCTGGTGTCCGAGGCCAGCGAGATCAGACCAAACAGTTCTCCGCGCGGCACGCTTTGCAAGCCATCCTCGCCACCGGTCTGGGGCAACTGCAGACAGAGAAAGTAGACCATCTGCGCGATGGCCAGGGTGATCATGGCGAAGTAGATGCCCTGGCGGCGGATCGCAACCAGGCCCACCACGAGACCAATCAGCCCGGCGCCCACCGTGCCGGCCAGCAAGCCCCACTCGGGTGTCAGCGCATAGGTCTTGATCATGTGGCCCGAAATGTAGGCCGCAGAACCGAAGAAAGCCGCGTGTCCGAAGGACAGAAGTCCGGTGAAGCCGAGCAGCAGATTGAACGCACAGGCGAACAGCGCGAAGCACAGCAGCTTCATCAGGAACACGGGGTACAGGCCCACCAGGGGGGCGACCACGGCCAGCGCCAGCAGGACGGCGTAGGTCAGGCGGGTGGAGTTGGACAGTTTTTTCATATGTGTGGCTGGGCGAACAGCGCGGGTGAGCTGCTTGTGACTTCAGGCCTCTTTGCCGAACAAGCCGGCCGGGCGCACCATGAGAACCAGGACCATGATGACGAACACCACGATGTTCGACGCCTCGGGATAAAAAACGCGCGTCATGCCTTCGACCACGCCCAGTGCAAGGCCGGTGAGGATCGAACCCATGATGGACCCCATGCCCCCGATCACAACGACCGCAAACACCACGATGATCAGGTTGGAACCCATCATCGGACTGACCTGGATGATGGGTGCAGCCAGCACACCGGCCAGTGCCGCCAGCGCAGCACCTGCGCCGTAGGTCAACATCACCATCATGGGCACGTTGACGCCGAAGGTCTGGACCAGGGCCGAGTTTTCGGTGCCAGCCCTCAGGTAAGCGCCCAGGCGCGTGCGCTCGATGAGATACCAGGTGCCGAAACAGACCGTCAGCGATGCAAACACCACCCACGCGCGGTAGTTGGGCAGGAACATGAAACCCAGATCGGTCGCACCTTGCAGCAACTCGGGGACCGGGTAGCTCTGACCCGAGGCGCCGTAGATCTCGCGAAACACGCCTTCGAAGATCAGGGTGAGGCCAAAGGTCAGCAGCAGGCCGTACAGCGGATCGAGCTTGTACAGGTGCCGGAGGAACAGGCGCTCGATCACGACGCCCAACGCCCCGACGATGAGTGGTGCGACCAGCAACGACACCCAGTAGTTGACGCCGAACTTGTCCAGCAGGATCCAGGCGGCAAACGCGCCCAGCATGTAGAGCGTCCCGTGCGCGAAGTTGACCACGCCGAGAAGACCAAAAATCACCGCCAGACCGAGGCTCAGCATGGCGTAGAAAGCGCCATTGACGAGCCCGAGCAGGATCTGGCCCATGAAGGCCTGATGAGGTATGCCGAAAATTTCCATGGAATCGCGTCCGGTCAGGCCAGACATAAAAACAACCAGACAGCAAAAAAGCGCGCCCCGCCTGGGGCGCGCCTTACTTCAAGCGTTTACTTCTTGATCAGTGCGCACTTGGACTCGGCCACCGTGGTGAACGCCTGCTCGCCAGGGACCGTGGCCACCAGCTTGTAGTAGTCCCACGGCTTGGTCGATTCCTTCGGGGTCTTCACCTGGTACAGGTACATGTCGTGGATCATCCGGCCATCGGCACGGATCTGGCCTTTGCTGTAGAAGTCGTTGACCTTCGTGCTTTTCATGGTCGCCATGACCTTGTCAGCATCGGTGGTGCCCGCCGCCTGAACGGCCTTGAGGTAGGTGGTGGTCGCCGAGTAGTTGGCAGCCTGGATGGAAGAAGGCATGCGCTTGTACTTGTCAAAGAAGCGCTGGGCAAACTTGCGCGAGGCATCGTCCTGGTTCCAGTACCAGCTGTCTGCCAGCTGCAGGCCTTCGGTATTGGCCAGGCCCAGGCTGTGCACGTCGTTGATGAACACCAGCAAGCCGGCGATCTTCATGCTCTTGTTGATGCCGAACTCCCTGGCTGCCTTCATCGCGTTGGTGAAGTCGCCGCCAGCGTTGGCCAGCGCCAGCACCTGGGCCTTGGAGGTCTGCGCCTGCAGCAGGAAGGAAGAAAAATCGGACGCGTTCAAGGGATGGCGGACTGCACCGGCCACTGCACCGCCATTGGCCTTCACCACTGACGTCGCATCGGCTTCCAGGGAATGGCCAAAGGCGTAGTCGGCGGTCAGGAAGAACC
>JAHIQV010000262.1 GCA_018903185.1 Gammaproteobacteria bacterium
AACCCTTGATTGTCGCCTGTTCCAGAACGTACCGGGCGTACGCGTGCCAGGAGGTCTCCCCAGAGGCCGTCACGTGGTAGAGCCCGAAAGGAAAAGCGGCGTGGTCGGACTGCTGAAGCTGGCGCACCAGATGGGCCGTGAGATCGGCCAGCAACGCGGCCGACGTGGGGGCGCCGATCTGGTCGGACACCACGCGCAGCTCGCTGCGCTCTCTGGCGAGCCGCAACATGGTCTTGGCGAAGTTCTGTCCATGCGCCCCGAACACCCAGCTGGTGCGCAGGATGAGGTGTTTCGGGCAGGCCTGCCGGAGCGCGATTTCACCCATGAGCTTGCTGCGACCGTAGACCGACTGCGGCTGGGGGGCATCATCCTCAACATAGGGCGCCCCTTTCTCACCGTCGAACACGTAGTCGGTCGAGAAGTGGATCACCGGTGCGCCCAGCCGATGCGCTTCTTCGCCGAGCACGCCGGGCGCCACGGCATTCACGGCCATGGCTTTGTCCGCATGGGACTCGGCCAGATCCACCGCCGTGAACGCCGCAGGGTTGACCACCACCTGCGGCCGGACCCGGCGCACCAGCTCGCGCACGGCTTCGCTGTCTTCGAGGTCGCAGTCGCTGGAGTCGACGGCAAACACCCGACCCAGCGGCGCCAGCGCCCGCTGCAGTTCAAAGCCCAGCTGACCATTCTTGCCGGTCAGGAGAATGTTCATGCAGCGGCACCGTATTGCGTGCCGATCCAGTTGCGGTAGGCACCACTTTGCACATGGGCCACCCACTCGGGGTTGTCGAGGTACCACTGCACCGTCTTGCGGATGCCGCTTTCAAAGGTCTCGACCGGCTTCCAGCCCAGTTCCGCGTGGATCTTCCGGGCGTCGATGGCGTACCGGCGATCGTGACCCGGGCGGTCTTTCACGTAGGTGATCTGTTCGTTGTAGGGCTTGCCGTCGGCCCGCGGGCGGAATTCGTCGAGCAGGGCGCAGACCTTTTGTACGATTTCGATGTTGGCCATCTCGTTCCAGCCACCGACGTTGTAGGTTTCACCGGGCCTGCCCGCTTCCAGCACGCGGCGGATGGCGCTGCAATGGTCCTTCACGAACAGCCAGTCGCGCACCTGCTGCCCATCGCCATAGATCGGCAGGGGTTTGCCCTGCAGGGCATTGACGATCACCAGCGGGATGAGCTTTTCGGGGAAGTGGTACGGGCCGTAGTTGTTGGAGCAGTTGGTGGTCAGGACCGGGATGCCGTAGGTGTGGTGGTAGGCGCGCACCAGGTGGTCAGACGATGCCTTGGAGGCCGAATACGGGCTGTTCGGCGCGAAGGGGGTGGTCTCGGTGAACGGTGCATCGTCGGGGCCCAGGGTGCCATAGACCTCATCGGTGGACACGTGCAGGAAACGGAAGGCGGCCTTGTCGGCGTCGCCCAGCGCTGTCCAGTGGGCACGCACCGACTCCAGCAGGTTGAAGGTCCCGACCACGTTGGTCTGGATGAACTCGCCGGGGCCATGAATCGACCGGTCCACGTGGCTCTCGGCCGCAAAATTCACCACGGCGCGGGGAGCATGGTCTTTCAGCAGCTGGTCAACCAGAGCCCGGTCGCCAATATCGCCTTGCACGAACACATGCCGTGGGTCACCCTGCAGGGTCTTGAGATTTTCGGGGTTGCCGGCGTAGGTCAGCTTGTCCAGATTGACCACGGCTTCGCCACTCTGGGCCAGCCAGTCAATCACAAAATTCGATCCGATGAAGCCAGCGGCCCCTGTTACCAAAATCATGGGTATGTCCTTGAAGGTGAGTCTCTGGAGTGAAAGCGGAAGCGCGCCCAGGCGCTTCAGGATGGTTTTCTTGAGAAAGATTGCACGCACACGATCGACAGCACCAGGCTGACGATCAGATTGATGACCGCGATGGACATCCACTGGTGCCTGGAAATGGGTTGCTGGACTTCGAGCGAAAAGGGCAAAGACAGTTGGGACGTGACGCCTCCGATCTCGGCAGGGGGTCCCTTTGTGCGGGGCGTCATGACGACCCAGGCTTTGGCGGGTGATTCGGCCGA
>JAHIQV010000263.1 GCA_018903185.1 Gammaproteobacteria bacterium
ACGACGGTGGCGCATCGGATCTGAGCGTCCGCGAACGCCTGCAGCACAGGTTTCAGGCTTCCAGAACTTCGAACGTGGTGGTGATCTCGGCTGTCTTGCCCAGCATGATGCTGGCAGAGCAGTATTTGTCGTGACTCATGGCAATGGCGCGTTCGACCGCTGCGGTCGGGATCGCCTTGCCCGTGACCGTGAAATGCATGTGGATTCTGGTGAAGACCTTGGGATCGGACTCGGCGCGCTCGGTACTGAGCTTGACACTGCAGCCCCGGACATCGTGGCGGCCGCGTTTCAGGATCAGGACCACGTCGTAGGCGGTACAGCCACCGGTACCGGCGAGAACGGTTTCCATCGGTCTGGGGGCCATGTTGGCCCCACCGTTTTCCGGTTTGGCGGCGTCCGGTGCTCCGTCCATGGCCAGCACGTGGCCGCTGCCGGTTTCGGCCACAAAACCCATGTGGGAGCGGGTGCCGGTGGCGCCGGTCCAGGTGACGGTGCATTCCATGGTGAGGTCCAGATGTGAGATGGGTTGCGGTTTTTGGAAGAAGCTCTCTAAAAGATAGCAAAAAAGAGCTTTCGCATGTTGCGTTGCAGCATGACTTCGATATACTGGCGGCATTGTATTGAAGGTTGTCTCCTCTACCCTCCACGGGTGGATTTAAACCCGGACCGGTTCTGCCAGTCCGGGTTTTTTTTGATCGGATGGCGCGCTCTATATGATGAGCACCGAGGAAACACCATGCCCGTCCGCCCCATAAAGCCTGCCGCCGCCCCTTCTCCCGTCACCGCGCTGACACCCGCCGAATACCTCAAGAAGATCCTGACAGCCCGCGTCTATGACGTGGCTATCGAATCGGCCCTGGAGCCAGCGAAAAACCTGGGCCGGCGTCTTCACAACACGGTGCTGCTCAAGCGCGAAGACCAGCAACCCGTGTTCAGCTTCAAGCTGCGTGGCGCCTACAACAAGATGGCGCAGCTGACGCCTGAGCAGTTGAAAAAGGGTGTGATCTGTGCTTCGGCCGGCAACCACGCCCAGGGCGTGGCGCTGGGCGGCCACAAGCTCGGCACCCGCGCGGTGATCGTGATGCCGACCACCACGCCACAGGTAAAAGTGGACGCGGTTCGTGCACTCGGCGGTGACGTGGTGCTGCATGGGGACAGCTATTCCGATGCCTACACCCACGCGGTGGTGCTGCAAAAAAAGCAGGGGTTGACCTTCGTTCACCCTTTCGACGATCCGGACGTGATCGCGGGCCAGGGAACGATCGCCATGGAAATCCTGCGGCAACTGCAGAGCCTGGGTTCGGACCACCTGGATGCGGTGTTCGTCGCGATCGGCGGCGGCGGGCTGATTTCGGGTGTGGCCAACTACATCAAGGCGGTGCGCCCGGAGATCAAGGTGATCGGCGTGCAGACCGTGGACTCCGACGCCATGATGCAATCGGTCCAGGCGGGCCAGCGCATCACGCTGGCCGATGTGGGTCTCTTCGCGGACGGTACAGCCGTCAAGCTCGTGGGCGAAGAAACCTTCCGCATCGCCAGCGGTCTGGTGGACGAGTTCATGGTGGTCGACACCGACGCGGTGTGTGCTGCCATCAAGGACATCTTTATCGACACGCGCAGCATCGTCGAGCCCTCAGGCGCGATGGCGGTTGCCGCGGTCAAACAATACGTCGCCAAGCACAAGACCAAGGGCGAGACCTACGCCGCCATCCTGTGCGGCGCCAACATGAATTTCGACCGGCTGCGCTTCGTGGCCGAACGCGCCGAGGTGGGCGAAGAACGCGAGGCCTTGTTCGCCGTGACCATCCCCGAGGAGCGCGGCAGCTTCAAACGTTTCCTGGAAACCATCGGTGACCTGCCCGGTGGTTCGCGCAACGTCACCGAGTTCAACTACCGGATCGGCAACGCCGACACGGCACACGTTTTTGTCGGGCTGACCACGCAGGGCAAGGGCGAGTCGGCGAGGATCGCCGCCAATTTCAAGCGCCAGGGTTTCGAGGCGCTGGACCTCACGCACGACGACCTGGCAAAAGAGCACATTCGCCACATGGTGGGTGGGCATTCACCGCTGGCCCAGGACGAGCGCCTTCTGCGTTTTGTCTTTCCCGAGCGGCCGGGCGCCTTGCTCAAGTTTCTCAGCCTGATGCGTCCGGGCTGGAACATCAGCCTGTTTCACTACCGCAACCAGGGCGCGGACTACGGTCGCATCCTCGTTGGCCTGCAGGTGCCGCCCAAGGACGACAAGGCGTTTGCACGCTTCCTCGACACACTGGGCTACCCGTACGTCGAGGAAACCGGCAATCCGGTGTACCGTCTGTTCCTCAAAAGCTGAGGAACCGGCACCATGAGCGCAAGGACTGAAACAGTGGTTGAAGGACCCCGGATCAGGGCCTCCTTGCCCGAACCCCAGTGGCCGCACGTGGTGCCCACGGATGACGCTGAACCGGCGTTGCTTCTTCGGCAACAGCTGAGGCCGGAACACCAGCGGGAACACGCCCTGGGTCGCGTGGAAACACTGGCCTTGCAACTGGCCCGCATCCAGCACGCCAGCCCGCCGATCGTCGAACAGGTCCGTTTCGACCAACCGCAGTTGCTGGTGTTTGCCGGCGACCACGGCATTGCCGACGAAGGCGTCTCGCTGTCTGAACAGGGCCTTACCCGCCAGCGGGTGCGGCACATGTTGCAGGGCACGTCACTGGTCAACAGCCTGGCCGAGCAGCAGGGTTTCGACCTGACGGTGGTGGACGCGGGTGTGTCCTCCCACATCCTGCTGCCCGACGATGCCCCATCGCTGGTTCCCCTCTTGCTGCGCAAAATTGGCTATGGCACCCGCAACATGGTGCTGAGCCCCGCCATGTCGGTACCGCAGGCCATCGCCGCCCTGCACGCGGGCATGGACGTGGTGAAGCACCTGCCCGGCAACGTGCTCGCCCTGGGCGATGTCGGCGTGGCCAACACATCCTGCGCCGCGCTGCTGCTGTCGCGCCTGTGCGGCGTACCACTGGCCGACGCCTGTGGGCACGCCGCCGGCCCGGACGAGGCCCGACTGAAACACAAGCTGGAGAAACTCTTTGCTGCTGCGAGCCGGCACCGCAAAGCGGTCACGCCACTGGACGCGCTGGCGGCGATGGGGGGGTTTGAAATCGCCATGATGGCTGGTGCCATGCTGCAGGCCGCCAGTGAGCGGCGCGTGGTGCTGGTGGACGGGTTTGTGGCCGGAGCGGCTGCGCTGGTGGCGCGCGGCCTGGTCCCGGCCGTGGCGGACTACCTGGTGTTTGCCCACCGGTCGGCCGAGCCGGGCCACCGCTTGCTGCTGATCCACCTGCAGGCCCAGCCGCTGCTGGACATGGAACTGCGCATGGGCCAGGGCGTGGGCACCTTGCTGGCCTGGCCCCTGCTGCGGGTGGCCCAGCGCCTGCTGACGCACTGAACCGCAGGCGGCTGCATCGGATCGGCTACCGGCCGCCCCTCAGTCTTCAACCACTGGCAGAGTCAGCCGCACCGTGCTGGGTCCCGTGCGTTGTGGTCCCAGCCGGGCTTCACGGCCGTTCACCGATTGCAGCACCAAGCCCGCCTCCAACGAATCGCCCACCCGAACCGGTCGCGGCGGCTGGTCGTCGACGGCGATCAGCGCTGCGCCACCTTGCCCCGGCCTGGCGGCCAGACCGAGCAGCCGGTAGCGTGTCGCGGTTGGCGTCGATGCGGCCTCGGCCATCGCCTGCTGTGGACGCGACCCCAATGCGCGGGCCACTGCGGCCACGTCGGCCTGGGGCGCCGAAACCGCCAGCGCGGCCAGCGGGGTCAAAGGGCCCTGCCCCCAGGCACGCAGCACCCAGTACCCCGCACTCAGACCCGCAGCCAGCCAGAACAGCCCCGCGGCCAGCGCGGGCCAGAAACGGCCACCCGCCCAGCCCACCGCCGCACTGGCCACAGGGTTGAAGACGCGCCCGGAGAATGCCCGTTTGTTCATGGCCGCATTATGATCGACCGCCTGTCACGACCCTCTGTGGCGTGCGTGCCGCTGGATGCCGTTCAGACCGGCGCGCGCCCCAGCCATCTGCTCCCGGGAGATCGCCTTGAAACACCACCCCCTGACCCCACACACCACGCCTTCGAAAGCCCCCTGGCGCCGCTCGCTGCAGCGCGGCTTCACGCTCATTGAACTGATGGTGGTGCTGGTGATCATTGGCGTGCTGGCCGCGCTGATCGTGCCCAATGTGCTCGATCGTGCCGACGACGCCCGCGTCACGGCGGCCAGGACCGACGTCAACAACCTGATGCAGGCGCTCAAGCTGTACCGCCTCGACAACCAGCGCTATCCCACGAGCGAACAGGGTCTGAACGCACTGCTCGTCAAGCCCGCGACCAACCCGGTGCCGCCCAACTGGCGGCCCTATGTGGAGAAGCTGCCGGGCGACCCCTGGAACCGCCCGTACCAGTACCTGAACCCCGGCGTGCACGGCGAAGTCGACGTGCTCTCTCTGGGCGCCGACGGTCAACCGGGCGGCGAGGGCCGGGACGCCGACGTCGGCAGCTGGCAGTGAACAGGCTCCCCCCAGCGCCGCTGCGCGGCTTCCCCCCGGGGGGACGGGGCCCTTGGACCGGCGGAGCCGGATCTTCGGCACCCGCTGGGTTGAGGCACTTCGCGCACAGGGGCTTGTTGACTTCAGCCCGTTTGCTCTGCGTCCCGAACGCGTTGCCGGAGTAATGCGGTGCTGTCAGCCCTGCCACGCTCCAGCTCGCTCCAGCAAGGCTTCACCCTGCTGGAGCTGATGGTCGTGGTGGCCATCGTGGCGCTGGCCACGGCCGGCGTGAGCCTGACCCTGCGCGACAACGACGGCAGCCGGCTGGAGACCGAAGCCCTGCGCCTGTCGGCGTTGCTCGAATCGGCGCGCGCCCAGTCGCGCAGCAGCGGTGTGCCGGTGTACTGGCGGCCGACAGCGGAAGGGTTCGAATTCCTGGGCGCCCCGGCGCGCCCGCAGGCACCGGCCTCTCTGGCGCACGAACGCCGCTGGCTGCACCCGGAGACCCGGGTGCGTATCGCCCAACCCACCGGGGCGAGCAGCCTGGTGCTGGGCCCCGAGCCCCTGATCGCGGCGCAAACCCTGCTGCTCGCGCACGGCCAGCACCAGCTGACGCTGGGCACCGACGGGCTCTCACCCTTCGCCGTGCTGCCCGAGACCGCTGCGCCATGACCACCACGCGCTTCGGCGGGCGTCGGTCCCGGGGTTTCACCCTGATCGAAATCCTGGTCGCGCTGGCGGTGGTGGCGATCACGCTGGCCGCCGGCATGCAGGCCACCGGCGCCCTCACCCGCGCCGCGGAGCGACAAAGTGATCAATGGCTGGCCCAGCTCTGCGCCGAAAACGAGTTGACGAAGCTGCGCCTGACACGCCAGCTGCCCGGCGTGGGCGAGAGCACGAGCGGCTGCGAGCAGGCGGGACAGCAGCTGCAGGTGCGGCTGGCGGTGTTGCCGACGCCGAACCCCAACTTCCGGCGCGTCGACGCCGTGGTCGAGGGGCAGGTTCAGGGGGTGAACGCGCGGCTGCTCACCCTGTCCACCGTGATGGGACGGTATTGAGATGAAACACCCCCCGCGCCGCTTCGCGTCACCCCCCTCAAGGGGGGCGGCACTGGCCGTCCGGCAAAGCCGGCCCGGCGGTGC
>JAHIQV010000264.1 GCA_018903185.1 Gammaproteobacteria bacterium
CACCGATGTGAGCGCCTGAGTTCAAAGCCCACGCTCCGTTCGGGCCGAGCCTGTCGCAGCCACCACCTGTCCTCCTTCAACGAGACCCCGCCCATGATCTACGCCATCCTCAAGCTGCTCCACATCCTCGCCATCGTCGTGTGGATCGGCGGCATGGTCTTCGCCCACTTCTTCCTGCGACCGGCCGCCATGCAACTGGAGCCACCGCAACGCATCCGCCTGATGCACGCTGCGCTGCAGCGATTCTTCAGCGCGGTGCTGGTGTCCATCGGGGTCGTGCTCGTCAGCGGACTGTGGATGATCGGACGCCTGGCCAAGGAAACGGTACAGGCCGGCCTGAGCTTCAACATGCCGCTGGACTGGACCATCATGGCCACGCTCGGCATCGTGATGATGGCCATTTTTGGCCACATCCGCTTTGCGCTGTTCAAACGCCTGGGCAAGGCCGTGGCGGCGAGCGACTGGCCGGCAGGCGGCGCAGCGCTGGCTTCGATCCGCACCTGGGTGGGCATCAACCTCGTGATCGGCGTGGCGATCATCGTGTTGACGTTGCTGATGGTCTGAATGGTCGGGCCCATGGCCCTGAAGCTTCAGGGCTTGCCGACCACCACTTCGCTGACCTGGATCACCGGTGTGATGTCGGTGTAGTTCGGGATGTCGCCCATGATCTCTTTGGTGTGGGGCCCGAACGAGGTCTGGAAGTCTTCGACGCTGTCGAAGAACAGGTGTCCGCTGGCGGCGTAGGTCGGCGCCGAGCCGGGCGCTCCTCCGCCCAGACCCTTGTCCACGGTGTAGTACTTGAGCGGTGCCCCCAGGCGCGCTTTCACCAGTGGCATGTGCTTGTCGCGGTAGTAGTCGTGGTTGAAGTGCGTGCCGGGGGTGCTGGGGTACATCACGCTGACCTTGATCATGGTTTGTCTCCTGATGGGGGTGGAAAAGCGCTGGCGAGCTGCATGGTGCACCGGCATGCGGCTTCTGGCAAGCACGGTGCCTCTACCGGGGAGGCCACCTGGTCGTCACCGCCAGGGCGGTGAAACATCGTGGCCGAGCAGGCGTTGCCACAACCACGGCAAGGCGCGCCCCAGGTCCGGCCGCATGCTCAGCTGGGTCACCGGCACGCCGCCGACGGTCGACGGCGAGCCGATGTCGAAGCGGAAGGTGTAGGTCGGTTCCAGGCCCATGCGCAGGTCGGTCAGCAGCAGGCGGTTGCCGCCGTTGTGCAGGCTGAAGAAGCCGTGGCTGAACGCAGCGATGCGCGCCACCGGTTCGGCCTGGCCGTGTTGCTCGATGAGATCACCGCCGCGTGGGTAGGCGGTCCAGCGCACCTCGGCCTGGTCGTCCAGCAGCGAGTAGTAGCCCTCGTGGTACTGCGTGGGCGTGGTCGCCACCAGGCGCCAGAGCACGGTGTTGAAGGGCGCGGGCGTGACGAGCAGGCCTTGCGCTTCGATGCCGGCCTGCTGCAACGAAGCGCGGGCGATGCGGTCCACGTGTTGCTGCGCGCCGAAGCTCCAGGCGAGGTAGAGCGTGCTCAGCACCAAGCCGGCGGCGTTCCAGCGCTGGCCGCGGGCGTTTTTCAGCCGCAGTGCCGCGACCACGCCCACGATCAGCGGCACGGTGTAGGCGAGGTCGATGATGAAGATGCTGCCCACGCCGTAGGGGTGGTCGGTAAAGGGTTGCAGCAGTTGGGTGCCGTAGACCGTCATCGCGTCGAGCAGCGGGTGGGTGATGAGCACCAGCCAGAGCGCCAACCACCACCTTTTGAACAGGGCGGCCTCGCCGTTCAGCCGCGAGACGATCCAGGCCAGCAGCGGTGCGGCCAGCGTCAGGAAGAACAGCGCGTGGCTTTCGGCGCGGTGGCGCGTCATGTTGAGGATGGGGTCGCCGTGGTCGATGAAGGCGTCGAGGTCGGGCAGGGTGCCGGCCACGGCGCCCCACAGCGCGGCCTTCCACACGGCGGTGCGCCGGCCCATCACGGCCACGCCGACGGCGGAGCCGAGGGCGATCTGGGTCAAAGAGTCCATGCGGGGAGCTTAGCGACCGGGGCATGTCCCCGGCCGGCATCGGGACATGGGCGTTGGCAATCTCAGGCTTGAACGGTGATGGGGAACTCGACGCGCAGGCCGTCGGTGCCGGCCACAAAGGGTCGGGTCAGCGCGGCCTGGCCTGGCTCCCCCAGACGCCGCCACAGGAAATCGCGCTCATTGCCCGGGTCGCCCGCCACGTACATCTGCGTGGTCAGCAGTTCCTGGCGGTCGAGTTTCACTTTCACATGGATGTGCGGCGTGCGCCCGCTGTAGGGCGCGGGCCTGAGGGTGCGGAAACGGTAGCGGCCGTCGCGCCCCACGGTGACCTGGCCGAAACCCTGGAAGGCCGGGTCGGCCTTGCCGCCGTCGCCCGGGTGGTGGTAGTGGCCGGCCTGGTCGCATTGCCAGATCTCGACCACGGCCCCCGACACCGGCACACCGCGGGTGTCGGTCACCACGCCTTCGAGCCAGGCCGGCTGGCCTTTGCCGTAGGCCCTGTTGCCGGTGCGCAGCAGGTCGAAGTCGGTGTCGACCGGCAGGGCCACCGGGTAGAACGGGCCTTCGGTCTGGCTGGGCGTGGGGCGCAAGGCCGTTTGAGCGAGGGCCGGTGTGAGCCAGGCCGGGGCGGCGGTGGCGGCGAGCAGGCCGGCGCCGCGGGTGAGCAGGGCGCGGCGCGAGGGTGGGCGGTTCGACAGCATGGCGGGCTCCTTGAACGGGGAAAGGCCTTCCGTTTGCGCTGAGCCTGTTGAAGCCCTGTTGCACGCGGGTTCGACAGGCTCAGCCCGGGCGGGCGTCAGGGCGGGTGGTGGGTTGCAGCTCCAGCGACACGAAACGGGTGCCGTGGTCATCCGGGTCGCCGGGGTTGTCCGTTTCTTGGAAGCCCAGGTCGGCCGCAAGTTCCAGCATGCCGCGGTTGATGCGCAGCACCGTGCCCACCAGCCGTTGCGTGCCACGCGCGCGCAAGTACAGGATCATCTTCTCCATGAGCCGGCGGCCCAGGCCCGAGCCCTTGAGGTCGGAACGCACGATGACGCCGAATTCGGCGGTGTGGTTGTCCGGGTCCACGGCGGCGCGCACGGTGCCCAGGGTTTCTTCGCCGTTGCCTTCGGTGTGGCGTGTGGCGATGAAGGCCATTTCACGCGCGTAGTCGATCTGCGTGAGCCGCGCGAGCTCGCTGTGTTCGATGCTGCGCCGGCTGTAGAACACGCGCAGGCGGATGTCTTCCGGGTCGAGCTGTTCCAGGAAACTGCGGTGTTGCCCTTCGTCTTCCGGGCGGATCGGGCGCAGCGTGACCGGCTGGCCCCGCCAGGTCCAGCTTTCCTCCAGATGCTGCGGGTAAGGCTGGATGGCGAAGTTCGCCGCGCCAGCTGGCTTCTTCGCCGACACGCGCAGGCGCGCATCGAGCGCCACCGCGCCCTCGTGGTTGGCGAGCAGGGGGTTGATGTCGAGCTCGGCGAGCTCGGGCACGTCGGCCAGCAGTTGCGACACGCTCACCAGCACCTGGGCGATGGCGTCGATGTCGGCGGCGGGTTCGTCGCGGTAGCCTTGCAGCAGCTTCGCGATGCGCGTGCGCTGTATCTGCGCCAGCGCCAGCGGCGTGTTGAGCGGCGGCAGCGACAGCGCGCGGTCGGCCAGCACCTCCACCGCGGTACCGCCAGCACCGAACAGGATGACCGGGCCGAACACCGGGTCGACGCTGGCGCCGATGATGAGTTCGTGCGCGTGTTGCTTGCGCACCATGGGCTGCACGGTGAAGCCCTGCACGTCGGCGTCGGGCCGCAGCTCGCGCACGCGCGCCAGCATCGAAGTGCAGACCTCGCGCAGCTCGCTGGCGTTGCCGATGTTCAGGCGCACGCCGCCCACGTCGCTCTTGTGGCTGATGGCGTGCGACAGGATCTTGACCACCACCGGGTAGCCCAGGGCGTCGGCCGCGGCCTGCGCTGCGTCCGCGCTGGCATCGACCACGCGCGTGGGAACCACCGGCAGGCCGGCGGCGGCGAGCAAAGCCTTGGCCTCGGGCTCGGTGAGCAGTTCGCGGCCATCGGCGAGCACGGCGCCCACGATGGCGCGGATGGCGGGCAGGTCGGGCGAATGCGCGGCACTGCGCGCGGGCGGTGTCTGCAGCAGTTCGACCTGGTGCATGCGGTAGGTGCGCAGGAACGAGAACGCGCGCACCGCGTCTTCGGGTGTGTTGTAGTCGGGCACGCCCGCATCGCGGAAGGTCTGGCGCGCCTGGGCCACGGCACCGTCACCGAGCCAGCAGCCCAGGACGCGACGGGGCTCGGTCGTCACCTGCGGCAGCATGGTTTGTGCGATCTGGGCGCTGGGCACGATGGCGGTCGGCGCGTGGATGAAGAGCACGGCGTTTTCCGTGTCGTTCGAGAGCGCTTCGAGCGCGGCGACATAACGTTCGGCGGGCGCGTCGCCAATGATGTCCACCGGGTTGCCGTGCGACCAGTTGGCGGGCAGCACGGCGTCGAGCCGCGCCAGCATGGCGTCGTCCAGCTGGGCCAGCGGCACGCCCAGCGTCGAAGCCTCGTCGGCCGCCAGCACGCCGGCGCCACCACCGTTGGTGAGCACGGTGAGCGCACCCGATGGTCCGTCGCGAAAGCGCGACAGCGTCTCGGCGGCGAGGAACAGGTCGGGCAGGGTGAGCACGCGCAACATGCCCGAGCGGGCAATGGCCGCGTCGAACACGGCGTCGGAGCCGGCCAGTGCGCCGGTGTGTGAGGCGGCGGCGGCCTGGCCCGCCGATGAGCGCCCGGCCTTGACCACGATGACCGGCTTGTTGCGCGCGGCGGCGCGTGCGGCCGACATGAACTTGTGGCTTTCGTCCACGCTTTCTATGTAGAGCAGGATGGCGCGCGTTGCCGGGTCGCTGCCGAGGAAATCGAGCATGTCGCCGAAGTCCACGTCGGCGCGTTCGCCGAGCGAGACGAAGTGCGAGAAGCCGATGCCGCGCGAGGCGGCCCAGTCCAGCATGGCGGTGACCAGCGCGCCCGACTGCGACACAAAAGCCAGATCCCCCGGCAACGCGCCGATGTGCGCAAAGCTCGCGTTCAGCCCCAGGTGCGGCACCAGCAGGCCGATGCAGTTGGGGCCGAGGACGCGCAGCGTGTGCACCCTGGCGGCGTCCAGCATGGCCTGCTTGGTGGCTTTGTCGAGACCGGCGGTGACGACGATGACCGCACGGGTGCCGCGCGCGCCCAGCTCGGTGATCAGCGGGACCACGGTGTGTGCCGGGGTGCAGATCACGGCCAGGTCGGGGGCTTCGGGCAGGGCGGCCACGTTGCGGTAGACCTCCACGCCGCCGAGCGTGGTGTGTTTGAGGTTGACCGGGTACAGCGTTCCCTTGAACCCCCCGGCGAGCAGGTTGCGCCACACCGTGCCGCCGACGCTGGCCGAGCGTTCGGATGCACCGAAAACGGCCACCGAGGCGGGATGGAAAAGGGTGTCGAGGTGTCGGATGCTCATGGCTTTTTGCTCGATGACATGAAGGCGATGAGGGCCGATCGCATGGCTTCTTCCACGCTCATGTCGATGGGCGAGGTCCACTCGCGCGGCACGAACACGGTGTAGCCGCCGATCATGTAGCCCATGGGCAGGTAGACGGCCACCTGCCCCTCCAGCTCGCCGATGCCATTGGGCAGGCCCGCCAGGCTCTGGCGCGTGACCAGGCCGACGATGCCCAGCTCATGGCCGGGCATTTTCAGCAGCACGACCTGCTGCGCGTCCTGCTCGTGCGGAGAGAAGTAGTCGGCGAAGTTCTTCAGCGACGAGTAGATGCTCTTGATGACCGGCAGGTTGGTGAAGGGCAGTTCGATGTACGAGAGCAGCCTGCTGGCGGTACCCAGCGACATGAAAAAGCCCAGCGCGATGATCAACCCCGCCCCCAGCGCAATGCCCAGCCCGGGCAGGTAAAAGTCACCGATGAAGGGGCTCAGCAGCCACATGGCGGTGCTTTCGGTCCAGGTGACGAACAGCACCAGCACATACACCGTGATGGCGAGGGGCAGAAAGGTGATCAGGCCGCGAAAGAAGTACTGCGAGAGGCGCTTCAGGGTGGGCTCGGGTGGTGTCGGTGGCGTCATGTTTCCAGCATAGCAGCCGGCGTGCGAAACGGTGTGACGCCAGGCGTCTGCGCCCGGCGATGCGCCCGGGCGTCACCGGGGAGGGGCGTGGCTTGCAAAACCGGAAAGCAGCCCCAATTGCCATTTTCTTGTGCCAAGCTGTTTCATGGCCACCGCCATGGCGTGACCCGCGCACCGAAGCGCTTCATACTCCCGGAACTCCCAACCGCCCGATGGCTCTTTCCCTCATGAATGGATTTTCTGACTTTCTGGAGCGCGTGCTGCGTGGGCTCCTCAAGCTCGTGCTGGTGCTCGCCGCCCTGGTGTTTGTGGTGAGCTTCCTGCTGGCGGCCCTCGTGGTGGTGGCGGGCGTGTCGCTGTGGTCGCTGATCACCGGGCGCAAGCCGGCCCCGGTGGTGATGTTCAGCCGCATGCGCGAGCAGTCTCAACGCTACACCCGCGGCGTCTGGCCCGGTCAGGCGGGCGCGCCGGCGGGCGATGTGGTCGATGTGCAGGCC
>JAHIQV010000265.1 GCA_018903185.1 Gammaproteobacteria bacterium
GCCGGGGAGATTTCCTGCTTGATTGGTCGTTCTCACTTTTTCCGCCTCAAATATAAGTATTGATTTATATCAATGCCAATTAGAACAAATTCCGTGCACCGCCCCACTCAGGGAATACCCAAACGCGCGACCCACACCCGTCAACCTTTTCTCAACGCTCAACGCCCGGGCGATTTCCCGGGTCAGTGTGTGCCGTCGGCAGACACGGTTGCCCAGCGGGAGGTGTGGTGGAAGGGCTCATCCCTGCCTCGTCGGACCGTGCCTTGCTCGGTCCGCAGACCGGATCAGCCATGCGGGGGAAACGTCGCGAGAGGTTTGATTTATGTCAATTGTAGCGGCGAGACAGCCCGGTTTTTCTGACGCTGCGGCCAAATTCGGGCCAACCGGACCTGGCTTTCCGACCCTTGCAACGCCCCGGCAGGTGATCCGGGAAAACCACTCAGCCCCTGCCGGCACGCAGCATGGCGCGCATGTCCTCGACCGAAACCGACTGGGCGGGACCCAGCGGCACACGGGGAGCGGGCTTGAAGGCGTGGCCGTAAATCACCTCGAAGGTGAGCAAGAGCCGCCCATCGTCGGATCGTGGCAGACCGTCTTCGATGGCCCGGCACAGATGGGCGTGCCAGGCGCGGGAACGCAGGCCCGGAAAACGCCCGGCGCTGAGATTGCGCCCGAGTTCGCGCAGGTCGCGCAGCAGGGGCGCTGCGCCGCTGTACGACAGGTTGATGCGCTCCATGTCCATGACCGGCTCGGCAAACCCGCTGTGCACCAGCATGTCGCCCCAGTCGTGCATGTCGGTGAACGCATGCGCCGGATCGGGCCAGCCCGCTCGCGCGTACACCGCCCGCAGCTCGCGCAGCGTGTCCGGGCCGAGACAGGAAAACATCAGAAAACCATCGGTCTGGATGCGGCTGTGCCAGCGTTTCAGGATGTCCAGCGGCTGGGGTTCGTGGTGCAGGGCCATGTTGGCCCAGAGCATCGCCACGCGCGTGTCGTCGGTCGCGGCCTGCGGGTTGAAGGCACGGCGCCAGTGAGCCGGATTCCAGGCATGTCGGGCCGGCTCCTGCGTGGCCTGCAAGGCCCGCTGAAGATGTCGCGATTCGACATGACACACCGCCTGCGGCAACTGTTCGCGCAAGCGCCGATGCGCCATCAGGCCGCCGTCCACCGGTTCCCAGTGCAGCCAGCTCGCTGGCGGGTCGCGAAACCATTTCAGACGCTCCGCCATGCGCGTGGCCACCTCTTCGTGCAGCCACGGGCTCTGGGTCCGCGACTGGCCGAGCCAGCGCAAAGCCGCGCGCGGATCAAGTCCAGGCACGGCAGAAACGGTTTCAGATGCGGTTTTCAAGGGTCGTCGGGTTTGCTCTGGCACGCGGTTGCGGCGTCGGCGCCAGTATATTGGCCCCATGTCCGGCAAACACACTCTGCACCAGCTCATGCAGCGCCTGCCCGGCACGTGTCAGGTCTGCGGGCGCTGGCCTTCGATGCCGGTGTGCACGACCTGTGAAACACGCCACGCACCACCGGTAGCCCGCTGCCCGACCTGTGCCCGGCGCCTGCCGCCAGGGTCCGCCCACTGCGGCGCGTGCCTGACGCAAAGCGAGGGTGGCGGCCCGACATGTCTCCACGCCCTCGTGGCCGCGGTGGACTACGCCTACCCGTGGGACGGGTTGATCGCCCGTTTCAAGTTCCGGGGCGAGCCCGGCTGGGCCGGTCCGCTGGCCGCCCTCATGTTGCGTCAGCCGGGGGGGCGCGAGTTGCTGGACACGTGCGATGTGATGGTGCCTGTCCCGGTCACGGCTTCCCGGCTGGCCGAGCGGGGCTACAACCAGTCGTGGGAACTGATCAAGGCCTTGCGCCGGCAGGCGGTCGATATCCGGGCGTTCGCGCTGGCCGATGCGCTGGTGCGCATCGGCAACGCGCCCGACCAGCACCCGCTGCCCCGTGAACAGCGGTTGCGCAACCTGCAGGGCAGCTTTGTCACCCATCCTCAACATGTCGCGCGCCTGCGGAAGACCCATGTGCTCCTGGTGGACGATGTCAGCACCACCGGTACCACGCTCAACGCCGCCGCGCAGGCCCTGCTGCAGGCGGGCGCGGGGCGGGTCAGCGCCCTGGTTCTGGCCCGCACGAGCGCCCACTGAATTTCACCCACTTCTGATCAAAAGCAAAGCCGGTTGCGATGAAAAACAAGGAGCGAAGCGATGCCCCGAGAGCACACGGAATTGCGCTTATCATCGCTGGAAAGCAGGGAGCACACTAGGTCAGGCCAACGGCCCGACTCGTTGCGCGCGCCACAGCACCTTGACCTGCATCCATGTTCCACATCGTTCTTGTTGCGCCCGAAATTCCACCCAACACGGGGAATGTCATCCGGCTCAGCGCCAACACGGGTTGCACACTGCACCTGATCGAGCCCCTGGGCTTTTCGATGGACGACAAGCAGATGCGGCGAGCGGGCCTGGACTACCACGAGTACGCCCAGGTCCGTCGCCACGCCGACTGGACCCGATTTCTCGAATCCGAACAACCCGATCCGCAGCGCCTGTTTGCCTGCACCACCCGCAGCAGCCGCAGCGTGTACGACAACCGCTTCCAGCCCGGCGACTGGCTGGTGTTCGGCTCGGAAACGCAGGGCCTGCCCGAAGCTGTGCGATCGCTGTTCCCCGACAGCCAGCGCCTGCGCCTGCCCATGGTCGAGGGCCAGCGCAGCCTGAACCTGTCCAACGCGGTGGCGGTGGTTGTTTACGAAGCCTGGCGCCAGCAGGACTTCGGGACCACACATCTGTGAAAACAGTCACTGTTGCACTGGGGAGCTACCCCCACACATCGGCTCAGGTCGCCGACACAATGTTGAACTTTCTTTGCCCGCGTCGAGCGAGACCCGCCGCCGCACAACTTACCCCTGCGCCCCATCAGGTCGCCCGGAGGCCCGCGTGATTCCAACCATTGCCAAGATCATCAAGGGGACGCTCAGTCCGCGCTCGAACGCGCGCAAGACGCCCACCCTGAAGGATCTTCAAGTCATTCGCAACGCCCTGCTTCATTGCGTGGAGGACTGCGACAGCGCGCCTGCGCAACGGTTGCGCCACAAAATTGCCCACACCCAGACAGCGAAAGAGTTGTGGATGCTGCGCAACGATGCCTACCAGCTGATTTCCCAACAACACAACCAGACCGCAGCGGCCAATCGCATCAACGACCTGATGTCGGCCTTCGAAGGCTGGCTCGAACCCAGCCAGCTGGTGCGCATCAAATAACGGGACCGGGTGCGCGGCTCACGGATAGCGGCGCACCAGCGACTCGGCCACACACACCGGTTTGTCGGCGCCCTCGCGCTCGACCGCCACCGACCACAGCATCTGCAGCCCGTCGCGCTCGATCGGTTCGGCACTGAGCAGGGTCAGCCGCCCGCGCAACCGGCTGCCCACCGGCACCGGGGCCGTGAAACGCACCTTGTTGAGCCCGTAGTTCACGCCCACGCCGGCGCGCCGGATTTCGAACGACGAATCGAAAAACACCGGCAGCAGCGACAGTGTGAGAAAACCGTGCGCAATGGGTGCGCCAAACGGACCGGCGCGCGCGCGCTCCACATCGACATGGATCCACTGGTGATCCCCGGTGGCTTCGGCGAACCGGTTGACCTGCTCCTGGGTGATGGTGACCCAGTCGCTCACGGCCACTTCCTGCCCCACACACGCGGCCAGATCGGCCAGGGTTTCAAAGGTTTTCATGGGGTCCGACTCTAGCCGGCAAGCAACACCCGAGGTGTCGGACCCGCGACAAGCTGCGCCTCCGCTGGTATCAGCGGTCCAGCCAGTCGCAGATGCCCTGCCATTGCTGCAGGTCCTTCTCGACCCGGCTCGGCGCAACATCAAACACGGTGAGACCCCGTGCGGCGAGGTGGATGTAGTTCTGCGTGTCGCGCAGATAACCCAGCACCGGCAGGCCGAGGCTGTCCACGAACTCGTGCAGCTTGTCGGCGGCGATGGTGCGCGCATCGACGCGCATGCCGACGATACCGATGTCGAGCTGGTCGGCGTGGCGCGTCTCGGCCAGCTCGTCGAGAAACGCACGGGTCGCGTAGATGTCAAAAATGCTGGGCTGCAAGGGAACCAGCACCTTGTCGGCCAGCTTGAGCACGTCCTTGAAACGCCAGCCGTGCAGGCCGGCCGGGGTGTCGAGCACCACGTGCGAGGTGTCGCGAGGCGGGCGGGCGATCAGGTCGTGCGAGATGTTCCAGGTGGTGATGGGGCGGGCCGTCTCCGGCCGCAGCCGCAGCCAGAGTGCAGAAGACTGCTGCCGGTCCGCATCGCCCAGCATGACGCCGTGCCCCTGGCTGGCGAAATAACCGGCCACGTTGGTGGACAGCGTGGACTTGCCCACGCCCCCCTTGGGATTCGCAACCACCACGACCGGCATATCCAGCTCCTCGTTGTCTGAAACTGGGCCTATGTTATCGCCACCCTTCAGCGCCAGGCGTCCCACACCAGCTTGATGCCGGTAAGGAACATGCCGGTGTAGACCAGACGGTAGAACAGCAGTGGCTTGATGCGGTGCGCGATGCGCACCCCCACCCAGACCCCGATCGGCGCAAACGGCAGCAGCGCCAGCGAGGTCAGCATGTTGCGCACGTCGAGCAGGCCGAGCCAGGCGTAAGGGATCCACTTCGAGATGTTGATGAAGAAAAAGAAGAAGGCCATGGTGCCGGTGAACAGCACCGGCGAGAGCCGCAGCGGGATCACATAGGCGTTGATCGGCGGGCCGCCGGCGTGGGCGATGAAGCTGGTGAAGCCCGATGTCGCCGTCAGGATGGCGCCCACCCATTTCGGCGGCGGCGGGCTGTCGGCCCTGGGCGGAAACAGCAGGCGCTGGGCCAGAAACAGCAGGGTGAATCCGCCCACGATACCGGCCACCACTTTGGCGTCCAGTGCCTTGAACAGCAGCGCGCCGATCACGATGCCGATCAGGCCAAAGGGCAGCAGGAAACGCAGCAGCTGCCGGTCCACGTTCTTTCGAAACGCCGCCATGCCCAGCAAGTCCATCACCAGCAGCACCGGCATCAGGATCGCGGCGGCCTGCGGCACCGTGACCGCCAGCGCCATCATGGGCACGGCGAGTGAACCGAAGCCGGCACCAAAACCGCTCTTGCTCACCCCCAGCAGCAGCACAGCGGGAATCGACACAGCGTAGAAGTACGGGTCGGTGATCAGGGGCATGGGGCGACAATCGGGCGATGCAAAACGTTCAATTCTGGGGTGAGACCCTGCGTCTGCTGGTGGAGCTGGCGGGCACGGCGGCTTTCGCGCTCGCCGGGATCATGGAGGGCGCGCGCAAGCGGCTCGATGCGGTCGGCGTGTGCGTGGTCGGTTTCCTCACCGCCTTCGGCGGCGGCACGCTGCGCGACCTGCTGCTGGACCAGCGGCCGTTCTTCTGGGTGCGCCATGTGGAGATCTTGTGGGGGGTGCTGGCCCTGTGCGTGCTGGCCATGCTGTTCTTGCGGGTGCGCCATTTTGCCCTGACCGAAAAGGCCATCCAGTGGCCCGACGCGCTGGGCCTGGGCCTGTTCGCCGCCACTGGCGTTCACCAGGCGCTGCTGCTGGAACTGCCCGCGCTGGTGGCCGTGCTCATGGGCCTGATCACGGGCGTGTTCGGCGGCGTGCTGCGCGACGTGGTGTGCAATGAGATCCCGACCGCGTTCCACGACCACCGGCCCTACGCGGTGTGTGCCTTCGTGGGCGGCTGGGTGTATGTGGGCCTGTGGCAACTGGACGCGCCCGGCTGGCTGGCGCTGGTCGCCTGCGTGGCCGTCACGGCCGGGCTGCGGGCGCTGGCGCTGTGGCGCAACTGGCAGCTGCCCGCCTGGCGCACCTGAGCGGACCGCCGATCAGGGTTTCAGTGCGACGCCCGCCTTGTCGGGCGAACCTTCCAGCCCGGCCAACAAGGCCCGGCTGTTGCCCGGGATCACCATCTGGAACTGGTTGTCCACGAAGGTGTAGTCGAAGTAACCCATGCGCGCCAGCGGCTGGATCTTCAGCACATCCACCAGCCCCTCGGGCGTGATCACCTCATCGGCGATGTGCACCGCCACGACGCGCCCGAACACCACGTCGGCCGTGCCCATGGGCGGCACGCCGGGAAAGCGCAAGGTGTTGAGGTACACGCACTCGAACTGGATCGGCGAGCCCGCCACGCGCGCCGGCCTGACCTTGCGCGAGGGCAGCTTGGTGAGCCCCGCGCGTTCGAATTCGTCCACACCGTGCGGCAGTTCCTCGGCGCTGATATTGACCGCATCGCGCAACGCGTAGGTGGCCATGTTCCAGACAAACTCACCGGTTTCTTCCGCGTTGCGCACCGAGTCCTTGCGTTGCCCACCGGTGTCCTGGTTGGCCGAGAACATCACGATTGGCGGGTTGAAAGTCACGTTCTGGAACTGGCTGTAGGGCGCCAGGTTGTGGCGCCCCTGACCGTCCATGGTGGAAATCCAGCCGATCGGCCGGGGCACCACGCAGGACTTGAAGGGATCGTGCGGCAGGCCGTGGGCGGTGACACCGGGCTCGTAGTACATGTCGGCTCCCGGTGGTCAGACTCGCTCGATGATCAGCGCAATCCCCTGCCCGACACCGATGCACATGGTGCACAGCGCGTAGCGCCCGCCGGTGGCGTGCAGCCGGTTGACCGCCGTGGTGGCCAGGCGCGCACCGCTGGCGCCCAGCGGGTGACCCAGCGCGATGGCGCCGCCCCAGGCGTTCACGCGCTCGTCGTCATCGTTCAGGCCCAGGGTGCGCAGCACGGCCAGGCCTTGCGCGGCAAAGGCTTCGTTGAGTTCGATCACGTCCAGCTGGTCCAGCGTCAGGCCGGTGAGCGCGAGCACCTTCTGCGTGGCCGGTGCCGGGCCGATGCCCATGATGCGCGGGGCCACGCCCGCCGTCGCCATGCCCACGATGCGGGCCCTGGGCGTCAGGCCATTCTTGGCAGCGGTGGCTTCGTCGGCCAGCAGCAGCGCGCAGGCGCCGTCGTTCACGCCGCTGGCGTTGCCGGCCGTCACGGTGCCGTCGGGTCGCACCACGCCCTTGAGCCTGGCCAGCGTGTCCAGGCTGGTTTCGCGCGGGTGTTCGTCGGTGTCCACGACGATGGCGTCGCCCTTCTTCTGCGGGATGCTCACCGGACAGATTTCGCGCGCCAGATGACCGGCCTGGATGGCGGCGACAGCTTTCATCTGGCTTGAGAGCGCCATGCGGTCCTGCGCTTCGCGCTCGATCTTGAATTCCGTGGCCACGTTTTCGGCCGTCTCGGGCATGGAGTCCACACCGTACTGTGCTTTCATCAGCTTGTTGACGAAGCGCCAGCCGATGGTGGTGTCGTACACGGCGTTGTTGCGACTGAAGGCACTCTCGGCTTTGGGCATGACGAAGGGGGCGCGACTCATGCTTTCCACACCGCCCGCGATCATCAGGCCGGCTTCACCGGCCTTGATGGCCCGGGCTGCAGTGCCCACCGCGTCCAGGCCCGAGCCGCACAGGCGGTTGATGGTGGCGCCAGGCACTTCCAGCGGCAGGCCGGCGAGCAGGCTGCTCATGTGGGCGACGTTGCGGTTGTCTTCCCCGGCCTGATTGGCGCAGCCAAAGAGCACGTCGGTGATCGCGGCCCAGTCCACGTTCGGGTTGCGCGCCATCAGGGCTCTGAGGGGAATGGCGCCGAGGTCGTCGGTGCGCACCGAGCTGAGGGCGCCGCCGTAGCGGCCGAAGGGGGTGCGGATCGCATCGCAGATGAAGGCTTGGTTCATGGCTTGTCTCCTGTTTTCAAAACATGCAGGATAATGCATCCATGTTCAGTCCGTCACAAGCCGATGTGCGGCGATTTTTCTGTTCGGTCCATGCCAAGCGCCTGGGCGAACAACCCATGGAAGCCATCGAGACCCTGGCCGGCCAGTGGATCGCCGAACACCCCGAATACCACGCCGAGCTTTCCGACGTGGACGCGGCGCTCGCCCGCCTTGGCGAAGCGGGCAGCGGCGCCAGCGAGAACCCTTTCCTGCACCTGTCGATGCACCTGTCGATCAGCGAACAGTGCAGCATCGACCAGCCACCTGGCATCCGCCAGGCGGTGGAACTGCTGGCCGCGCGACGCGGCGATCTGCACGCCGCGCACCACGAGGTGATGGAATGCCTGGGCACCATGCTCTGGGAAAGCCAGCGCGCCGGCCGACCGCCCGACGGCCAGGCCTACATCGACCAGGTGCGCCGCCGGGCGACGCAGGACTGACACAAAAAAGCCGCTCAACGAGCGGCTTTTTCATGAACGGTGCAACGATCAGCGGAAGCGCGACTGCGGCACCACCGACAGCTCGCCGTCGAGCGAAGCCAGGTACTTGGCGATCTGGCGCATTTCGGCCGGGGTGTACTGCTTGGCCATGCCGGCCATGATGGGGTTGGCGCGACCGACCACGCTGTTGCCCTCGACCGTGTAGGCCTTGAGGGCCACGAACAGGTAGTCGGCGTGCTGGCCACCAATCTTGGGGTAGCTCGGATCGATCGGCTTGCTGAAGTTGGCGCCGTGGCAGGAAGCGCAGGCACCCTTTTCGATCAGCGCCAGCGTGACTTCGTTGGCCGCCTTCGGGGTTTCGGTGGCGGTTTTTGACGCGTGCGATGCGTAGAAAGCGCCCAGATCGGCCATGTCCTGCTCGCTCAGCGAAGCGGCGATGCCGCGCATGGACGGGTGCTTGCGTTCACCACTCTTGTAAGCGGTCAGGGCCGCCACGATGTATTTGTCCGACTGGCCCGAAATCTTGGGGACTTTGTGGATTTCGGGAAAACTGTTCTGGTAGCCCGGGATGCCATGGCAACCGATGCACATGTCGGCCTTCTTCTGACCGGCGTCCGCGTTGCCGGTGAGGCCCTGCGCCTGGGCGGTCAGCGCGACCGCGGAGAACGTCGCAGCGGCGACAAGTGAACGGGCGATCATGGGCAACAGTTGGTTCATTTTGCAAGCACAATGAGATGGATGATTGATAAAAATCAATGCTCGATTATATAGACTCGATCATCACCAGCCACTTATTGATTACCCTGATCCCCTGCGCTGCGGTCAGTGGACCGCGGCCCGCCCACCCAGCGTTTTCCCTTCCCAAACCCCCGTCCACGTCATGAAATTCCAAGGCTCCCAGAATTACGTCGCCACCCAGGACCTGATGCTGGCCGTCAACGCCGCCATCACCCTGAAGCGCCCGCTGCTCGTCAAGGGCGAACCCGGCACCGGCAAGACCATGCTGGCCGAGGAGGTGGCCGAAGCGCTGAAGCTGCCGCTGCTGCAGTGGCACATCAAGAGCACCACCAAGGCGCAGCAGGGGCTGTACGAATACGACGCGGTGAGCCGCCTGCGCGATTCGCAGCTGGGCGACGAGAAGGTCAAGGACATCCACAACTACATCGTCAAGGGCGTGCTCTGGCAGGCCTTCACGGCCGACCAGCCGGTGGCGCTGCTGATCGACGAAATCGACAAGGCCGACATCGAGTTCCCCAACGACCTGCTGCGCGAACTCGACCGCATGGAGTTCTACTGCTACGAGACGCGCGAACTGGTCAAGGCCAAACACCGCCCGCTGGTGTTCATCACCTCCAACAACGAAAAGGAACTGCCCGACGCCTTCCTGCGCCGCTGCTTCTTCCACTACATCAAATTCCCCGACGCCGAAACCATGAAGCGCATCGTGGACGTGCACTTCCCCGACCTCAAGCAAGACTTGCTGACCGCGGCGATGAAAACGTTCTACGACGTGCGCAACCTGCCCGGCCTGAAAAAGAAGCCCAGCACCAGCGAGCTGCTGGACTGGCTCAAGCTGCTGCTGGCCGAAGACATCCCGCTCGAGGCGCTGCAGAGCGCCGACAGCA
>JAHIQV010000266.1 GCA_018903185.1 Gammaproteobacteria bacterium
AACACCTCCAAGCATCAAGTAGTGATGACGAGAGTGTATTCATGTTTCGTTATTTTCGTGTCACAACACTAGGCCGAGGCGCGGGACAAGAACGGAAAGCCCCGGCCGAAGCCGGGGCACCGACTCACGCCGTGGCGTGCGCTTCCCCGTCCGCGTCAAGCTCCACGCCTTCCGCATCTGCGTCAGCGTCAGACCCGGCCTGCTCCGCGAAGACCACCGCCTCCGGCTGCGTGAACATCACCGGCAACCACCCTGACCCTGCCGCCAGCCGTTCGGCCTCACTGGCAATCTGCGCCTTCTTGAGCTTGGCCAGCCGATGGACTTCGCCCGGCGCGAACACCTGCACCGCCTCCAGTGCCTTGGCTTTCGACACGTGATCGAAGTAGCCCGCAGCGGTCGGCGTCCACCAGCCGTGCATGTCCAGGCCCACGGCCTGCGCCAGCGCGGCGGCGGGAGCCTCGCACTCCTGCGAGGCGATGGCCGAGACGGTGTAACCCACGCACACGGCCAGCAGCGACAGCAGTTCGCTTTGCGGCATCGCCAGCAGTTCGGTGAACAGCGCTTGCGGGTCGCTGGGCAGGCGTGCCGCCCAGGCCTCCCGCACTTCGCGCATGCCCACCACCGCCGGGGCCTCGTCCACGTCCGGCGCGTATTGCACCAGCCTGTCCTGCGCGGACGCGGTGATGTTGATGGGCGTGCCGCCGTAGCCTTCGAGGATGATGCGGTGCGCCAGTTGATGCACCACAGCCACCAGCGCCACGTGCGGATGCCGAGCCACCTCGGCCTGCAGGGCGGCGGTGCGGTGCGCGCTCAGCCGCTTCGCCAGCTTCTCCGAGATACCGGGCTTGGCCGGTTCGGCATTCTCCGCATCTGCGCCGCCGCTGGCGCCTTCGCTAGGAGTCTGCGCGGCAGAACGTCTCGCGGGCTGATTTGGGGGGCAACTGCGCGGTGCCTCGGGTGATTTGATCGTTCCTGTTGTTTGGCGTGGTCTGTGTGTCGGCCTTGTGCGGGTCAGAACGCTCCGTTTCGCGGCCCGAGATGCCCCGTTTTCCCTCAAGTGCCGCGCAAACTGCACATCCTTCTCAAGTTGAGTGCCAGACACACGAGCTTGAACTCGGCCTTGACCTTGTCCAGTCCCCGCAGACTGAACTGCCTGAACCCCAGCACGCTCTTGATCCACCCGTTGGGCGCCTCCACGATCCACTTCCTCTTGCGGTAGGCAGCCTTGCCTTCGGGTGTCTTCAACTTGGCATCCATCGCTGCGCTGTGCGGGTACTTCTGGGCGTCGATCTCAAGGTCCTGCTTGCCCTCGCGACCCAGCGCCACGATCAACTCGCTCGGACTGTCCTTAAGTCGCTCGAACACCGACTCCGATCGGAACCCCGCATCGGCCAGAACCTGCTTGGCGTCATCGCCCAGGGTGGCCTTCACTGCCGCCAGCAATACGGGCAGGCGATCGTTGTCGGCGGCGTTGTTGGTGAGCTCGGCCGCCACCACGATCTGCGCGGTCTCGTCCACCGCCGTGTGCGCGTTGTAGCTGTAGTCATAGCCACCACCGGCGCGCTTCATGATGCGGCTGTCCGTGTCGGTGAAGCTCTCCTGGGCGCTGTCCTTGGGAACGCCGAAGTCGCGCTTGTAGCGCCCGCCCTTGGGTTTGCCGTCCTTGTCCCGGGGTTTGCGCTGGTCGTCCTTGCTGCGTCCGCGCGCGGCATCGGCTTCTTGCTGGCGCTGCTCCAGCCGCAGCTTGGCCGCCGTGATGGCGGACAGGCGATCGGCCCGGCGCTTGATCTCGCTGGGGATGTCGATGTCGGGCTCGTTCTTCTCCAGATCGTCGGCCGCCTTCGCTCGGTTGAGCAGGCCGTCAATCTGGGCTTTGAGTTCGGCCTCGGCCTTGAGCATGCGCTCGTAGCTCATGGCCTTGTGACGGCTCGCATTGGCCTTGAGCTTGGTGCCGTCCACCGCCACGGTGCCCAGTTTGACCAATCCGCACTCACGCGCCAGGCGAACAACCTGAACGAACAAGGCTGAGAGCTCTTGCAGGTGCAGTGCCCGAAAATCGGACAGCGTGCGGTGCGCCGGGTAGTTCTCTGCCGCCAGCACCCGCAGCGCCACGTCTTCATGCAGTTTGGCCGCCAGCTTGCGCGAGCTGAAGGTACCCGTGGCGTAGCCATAGATCAAGACCTTGATCATCATGGCCGGGTGAAACGGTTGATTGCGCGGACCGCCCTTGGCGTATCGGGCGTGAAACGCGCTCAGATCCAGACTGTCGACGCTGTCACTGATGAAGTACGCCAGGTGCCCTTCGGGCAGCCAGTCTTGCAGTGCGTCGGGCAGCAGTCGCTGCTGTTGGGGTTCGTAGGGGAGGTAACTTGCGGCCATGCCCACAATTTACCAAGCCTTCGCGACCTCAGTGCGCTTCTGCCGCGCAAGCTCCTAGGTCGGTGTCGGCCGGCAGCTTCAGGTAATGCGCCCGGCCGTCGATGCCATCGACCACCAGATAGGGCCGGTCGTGCAGTTCATCGTCCAGGCCCTTGGCCGCGATGCGCCCGATGATGGCTACATCCACTGGCGGGTCAGTCACCAGTTCCCGCTGCTCGCCCTTCATGGCGCGGTGCATGGTGCGCAGGATGTCGCCGCGCTCGCCCATGGCGGCCAGGGTCTGTTCCATGCCTGGCGCCAGTTGCCAGCGGTTGGCATCGATGCGTTCGGCCAGCGCCATGGCTTCGAGCCTCTGCAGCCGGGCGCGCAGCACGGTCTGGCGTTCCGCTCCCTGGGCAGCGACCCGCGCCTCGGTCAGGTCCACGATGTTCACTGTGGCCTGCCTCAGCAGCTGCCGGTCCAGGCTGGTGAGCCGCTGCTGGTCCACCTCGCGCTGCAGGCTGCGGCGCATCTCGGCCTCGGTGCGCGGCCCCAGCCATTCGGTGGCGATCTCGCTGGCGCGCTGCCGCATGCCGTGGGCCATGTAGTCGGGCGCGATCACCAGGTCACGACCCCGACGCTCACTGCCCACCCAGCCGCGCAGCACGATGTGGGTATGCGGGTTGTCGGTGTCCCAGTGGTCCACAGCCACCCAGTCCAGCGGGGTCTCCAGGTCGATCTCCATGCGTTGCATGAGTTGGCGGGTGAAGCCCTTGAGGTCTTCCAGGTCCACGGCATCCTCGGGCGAGACGATGAAGCGGAACTGGTGGCGGTCGCCCCGGCCGCGCTCCTCGAAGCCCTTGAGGTTCGCCGCATCGGTGTCGGCGCCGTAAGCCTGGCCCTTCTGGCCGTCCCGGGTGACGCCCTCGCGCTCGATGTAGCGCAGGTGCGCCGAGACCGCCGTGGTGCCGGCTCGCCTGAGCATCACGAAGCGGGACTTGATGACCACGCGCCGGGCGTTCGCGCCCAGGCCGCGGCCCGCCATGCCAGCGGCCACGCGGCCCCGGCCGAAGGTCGATGCCGGGCGCGCACCGCGTGCGCCCGAAGCCTTGGCGCCGGACTGGGAGACGGCCTTGAGCACCTGCGACACGAAGCCCTTGGGCTTTGCCCCGGAGCGCGCCTTGGGCGGGCTCGGGCGCACGCGGAAGCGGTCTTCGTCAGCGGCTGCCATGGCGGAACCTCCAGCGCATCAAGGCGCAGCGCATCGGGAATGGCACGCGCAGGCGGCCCGAAGCGACTGCGAAACGGCTCCCGCACGGCACATGCCGCCGCAGGCGCGGTGCCGTGCCCAACCCACGTGCAGACTGGGCCGGCGGGCGAAGGCGTGCCGGTCCTTTTCTCTTGCCCTCTGCCTGCGCCCCCGCATCCGCTCCCGGCTCCGGCTGGCCGCCAGCCGCGCACAAGACGCGCAGCGCAGCCTGCAAGGCCGCGCGAGTGCAGCAGACGCT
>JAHIQV010000267.1 GCA_018903185.1 Gammaproteobacteria bacterium
ATCTGCGCAAGTTCAGCCGCGCCGATGGCGTGGTGCGATTCGGCACTGTAGGGCAACACCAGCATCAGGTGGTCGGCCTGCTGCAGCAGTTCGGTCTTGCTGACGTAGCGCGCCCGGCAGGCGGCCTCGCTGTCGGCGTCGAGCCGGGAGCGGTTGTGGTAGATCACGTTCATGCCAAAGCCGTTGGCGCCGCGCCGTGCAATGGCCTGACCGATGCGGCCCATGCCCAGGATGCCCAGCGTGCTGCCGTGCACCTCGGCGCCAGCGAACATGTCCAGCGCCCAGCGGTTCCACTGGCCGGCGCGCAGGAAATGCTCGCTCTCGGTGATGCGCCGCGCCGTGGCCATGAGCAGGGCAAAGCCGAAGTCGGCCGTGGTCTCGGTCAGCACGTCGGGCGTGTTGGTGGCGAGCACCCCGGCCGCCGTCAGGGCCGGCACGTCGAAGTTGTTGTAGCCCACCGCGATGTTGCAGACCACCCTGAGCTGCGGGCAGGCCGCCAGCAGCGCCGCGTCAATGCGCTCGCTGCCGGTGGTGAGCACACCCACCTTGCCCTGCAGCCGTTCGATCAGTTGCGTGGGCGTGAACGGCGCGTCTTCGTCGTTGGTTTCAACTTCGAAGTGCTCACGCAGGCGCGCCACCACCTCGGGAAACACGGCGCGGGCGATCAGGATGGCAGGGCGTTGGTTCATGGCGAAGTACCTTGGAAACAGGCGAAACAGGCATCACCCCCAAAGATGAGAAGGTGGGGCGAAGGGACGTTGCCCAGCACACGCCGAGGATCCGGTTCCGCCGGTCCAAGGGCGTGGTCCCCCTGGGGGGAAGCCGCGAAGCGGCGCAGGGGGGAGCCTTATACAGCGAGGAGGTCGACTTCAAACAGCAACGTGGCGTTCGGCGGAATCACGCCGCCGGCGCCGCGCGCGCCGTAGCCCAGTGCTGCCGGGATGACCAGGCGGCGCGTGCCGCCCACGGCCATGCCCTGCACGCCTTCGTCCCAGCCCTTGATGACGTGGCCGGCACCGAGCGGGAATTCGAAGGGCTGGCCGCGGTCCTTGCTGGAGTCGAACTTGGCGCCCTGCACGCCGTCGTTGAAGAGCCAGCCGGTGTAGTGCACCTGCACCGGGCGACCGGCCTGGGCGACTTCGCCACTGCCGACCACGGTGTCTTCGTATTGCAGGCCGCTGGGGGTGGTGATCATGGAATGTCCTTGGATGGGGTGAATAATGGAAGTGGCGATTATTCCAGTCCTTGTGCGCACCGCACCGACGTGGGTCCGTTGCACCTTTGGCAACACGGATTTACACCCGCTTTTCAATCGCGATGGCAAGCGTTAACGCGCACCGTTTGTACTGAAGGCTCCCATCCACCCCAGGCCTCAGGAGTGCCTCCATGAACCCCAACAACACCACCCTCACCCGCCGCATGGCCCTCGGTGCCATTGCCGGTACGGCCCTGCTGACGGCGCTGCCCGCCATGGCATTGGGCCAGCTGGCCGACGTGCGCATCATCAACCGCGACAACGGTGAAATCCTGCCGTTCTACCGTCACCAAGGCGAACTCTGGATCGCGGGCGAGCCCGGTGTGCGCTACGCCGTGGAGCTGTACAACCGCACACGCAGACGCCTGCTCAGCGTGGTGTCGGTGGATGGCGTGAACGTCATCACCGGCGAGACCGCCGCCTTTGACCAGGCCGGCTACGTGCTGGCGCCGGGGCAACGCTACGACGTGAGCGGCTGGCGCAAGAGCCGCCGCGAGATCGCTGCCTTCGAGTTCACCCGCCTGTCACGCTCCTACGCTGCACGCACCGGTCGTCCGGACGATGTCGGTGTGATCGGCGTGGCGGTGTTCCGTGAGCGCCCGGGCTACCGGGCACCGGAACCGCAGGCGGAGATCTACGGACGCAGCGCGCCGGTGCCGCAGGGCGAAGAGTCCTTCCAGGGCAAGTCCCACCGCAGTGACGGGCCTTCAGCCGCCGGCCCGCAACTGGGCACCGGTCATGGGGACCGCGAACGCGACCGGGTGGGCGAAACCGAATTCGAGCGGCGCAGCACGCGGCCCGAAGAGATCGTGCGCATCCGCTACAACAGCCGCGCGAACCTGGTGGCCATGGGCATCATCCCGGCGTACCAGCGCCCGCCACGTGAATACAACCCCCGTGCCTTCCCCGGCGCGCGCCCGGGCTACGTCCCGGACCCGGAGTGAAACAACCACCCCTGCGCCGCCTACGGCGTCTTCCCCTCAAGGGGACGCAACTGGCAGCCCGGCAAAGCCGGTTCCGCGGCTGTCACTGAGTGGCGCTTCCTCGCTCGTCAGTAATTCGCGAACA
>JAHIQV010000268.1 GCA_018903185.1 Gammaproteobacteria bacterium
CGACCGCGATCAACACGCCAAGATCAAAGACCACCTGGCCTGCCTGCTGGAAAAAGACGGCTGGGTCTTCAGCCTGATCTACGTCGTCACCTTTGGCGGCTTCATCGGCATCACCACCTTCCTGCCCACCTATTACTACGACCAGTTCGGCGTGAGCAAGGTGCAGGCCGGTCAGCTGACCATGCTCGCCGCGCTGATGGGCGCCGTGGTGCGCATCTTCGGCGGCTGGATTTCCGACCACTGGGGCGGCGTCAACACGCTCACCGTGGTGCTGGTCGTGGTGTCGTTCGCGCTGGTGGGCGTGGGCCTGTCGTCGCACTCCATCGTGCTGACCACGCTGCTGCTGATCGTCTGCTTCGCCGCGCTGGGCGCGGGCAACGGTGCGCTGTTCCAGCTGGTGCCGCTGCGCTGGCCCACCTCCACCGCCGTGGCCGGATCCATGATCGGCGAGATCGGTGCGCTGGGCGGCGGCCTCGTGCCGGCCATGATGGGCCAGTCCAAACAGCACACCGACAGCTTCCTCTCCGGCTTCGTGATCATGGCGGTGTTCTCGGTGCTGATGCTGGGGGTGATGCGCACGATGCAGGTGCGCTGGACGCGCACATGGGCAGAGAAAGGGGGGCGGGCGCGTACCGCCTGAGTGACATCGCAGCGGTGGTTATATTGCACGGGTTCGTGCCGCAGCACTGCGGCGCCCCCTCCAACCCCCGCCCACCCGGAGTTGCCCCCATGGCGTCCCCCATCCGCATCATTTCTTCCATGGCCACCAAGCAGGTGCTGGCCGACCTGATCGCCCTCTACCGGCAGGCCCAGCCGGACACGGTCATCGAACTCGAATCCGTGGGCGGTGTGGACGCCGCCAAACGCGTGCAGGCCGGCGAAGCCTTCGACATCGTGGCCCTCGCGTCCAACGCGGTGGCCCAGCTCACCACCGACGGCAAGGTGATGGCCGGCAGCACCGTGGACGTGGTGCGCTCCGGCGTGGCGCTGGCCGTGCGCCGCGGCGCGCCGCACCCCGACATCACCAGCGAAGCCGCCGTGAAACAGGCCGTGCTCGCCGCGCGCACCCTGGGCTATTCCACCGGCCCGAGCGGCGTGCAACTGGCCAAACTCTTCGAGCGCTGGGGCATCGCCGAACAGATCAAGGACCGCATCGTCACCGCCCCGCCCGGCGTGCCCGTGGGCTCGCTGGTGGCCCAAGGCGAGGTCGAGCTGGGCTTCCAGCAGCTGAGCGAACTCATGAGCCTCGAAGGCATCGACGTGCTCGGCCCCCTGCCCGCACAGATCCAGATCATCACCACCTTCTCGGCCGGCCTGGCCACGGCCTCCACGCAGCCCGAAGCGGTGCGTGCGCTGCTCGCGTTCCTGGTGTCGCCCGCCACCGCGCAGACGAAGCAACGCAACGGGATGGAGGCCGTAGGCTGATCCGGTCGGCGTTGACACACGGCCGCTGAAAGCCCGCCCTTGAATCCGCTGCTGAACTGGCTGCGTTCGTTCTACCCGGCCCCGCTGACCATCGGTCGCGGGGAGCTCTGGCTGAGCAGCGTGGGCGTGGGCCTCGGGCTGCTGTGCACCGACTGGCTCAGCCGCCACGCGCTGGGGACGTCCAGCGTCTGGTTCATCGCGCCCATGGGCGCTTCGGCGGTGCTGCTGTTTGCGGTGCCGGCGAGCCCGCTGGCGCAGCCCTGGTCCATCATCGGCGGCAACGTGCTCTCGGCGCTGATCGGAGTGGCCTGCCACCAGTGGCTCGGATCGACGGGACTGGCCGCCGCGGTGGCGGGCACCGGCGCCGTGGCGGCCATGTTCGCGCTGCGCTGCCTGCACCCGCCCGGCGGCGCGGTGGCGCTCACGGCCGTGCTGGGTGGCCCGGCGATCCACGAGCTGGGTTTTGGTTTTGCGCTCTGGCCCGTGGCCGCCGATTCGGCGGTCATGCTGGCGCTGGCCCTGCTGTTCAACAACGCCATGGGGCGCAGCTACCCGCACCACGGCGTGGCCAAGAGCCGTCCCCACGACACGCGCGACCCGCTGCCCACCCAGCGCGCGGGCTACAACAAGGAAGATCTGGACGCCGCGCTGGCCTCGTTCGGCGAGCTGCTCGACATCGACCGCCACGACCTCGAAGAAATCATGACGCGCGCGCAACTGCACGCGCAGCGCCGCCACTGGGGCGGTGTGCGGTGCGAGGACATCATGTCGCGCGACGTGGTGAGCGTGGGCCCCGGTGATTCGGTGGACGAAGCCTGGGCGCGCCTGGCACACCACAAGATCAAGGCGCTGCCCGTGGTGGATGCCGGGCAGCATCTGGTGGGCATCGTGTCGCTGCACGACTTTTTCATCGGCCAGAGCGCGCCGGCCCCCAGCCGCGTGCCGCGCATGAACACCGCGCGCCGGGTCGAAGACATCATGACCCGCAAGGTGCGCACCGCCCGCCCCGAACAGGCCATCGCCGACCTGGTGCGCGGCTTCTCCGATGGCGGTCTGCACCACATGCCCGTGCTCGACGCGCAGGACCGTCTGGTGGGCATGGTCACGCAGTCGGACCTGGTGGCCGCCCTGTTCATGGCCCCCGCCGGCCCGGCCTGAAACCCGCGGTGAATCCCCCGCGCGGCGCGGGGACGAAGGCGTCAAAAATGGCCTTGAACGCCATACCCGACTACATTAGTCAACTATGAACGCCGCCACCACCACCCCGACCCAAGCCGTCCAGCCCGGCCCCAAGACCTCCATCGACAAGCACAAGATCCGCTTCCTGCTGCTGGAGGGCATCCACCCCTCGGCCATCGAGGTGCTGCGCGCGGCGGGCTACAGCCAGATCGAAAGCCTGCCCGGCGCCCTGCCCGACGATCAGCTCCTGGCCAAGATCGCCGACGCGCATTTCGTGGGCATCCGCTCGCGCACCCAGCTCACCGCCGAGGTGCTGAGCCACGCCCACCGCCTCGCCGCCGTGGGCTGCTTCTGCATCGGCACCAACCAGGTGGACCTGGCCGTTGCGCGCGAGCGCGGCATCGCGGTATTCAACGCGCCCTTCTCCAACACCCGCTCGGTGGCCGAGCTGGTGCTGGCCGAGGCCATCCTGCTGATGCGCGGCATCCCCGAAAAGAACGCCGTGGCGCACCGCGGCGGCTGGCTGAAATCGGCCAGCAACGCGTTCGAGATCCGCGGCAAGACGCTGGGCATCGTGGGCTACGGCGCCATCGGCACGCAGCTCTCGGTGCTGGCCGAAGCGCTGGGCATGAACGTGGTGTTTTTTGACGTGGCGACCAAGCTGCCGCTGGGCAACGCCAGGCCGCTCACCAGCCTGGACGAGCTGATGGCCACCGCCGACGTGGTGAGCCTGCACGTGCCCGAAACACCCGCCACGCAATGGATGATCGGCGCGGCGCAACTCGCGCGCATGAAGCCCAGCGCCGTGCTCATCAACGCCTCGCGCGGCACCGTGGTGCAGGTGGACGCGCTGGCCAGCGCGCTGCAAAAACAGGCCCTGCTCGGCGCCGCCATCGACGTCTTCCCCGAAGAACCGCACAGCAACAAGGACGTGTTCGAGTCGCCGCTGCGCGGCCTGGACAACGTGATCCTCACGCCGCACATCGGCGGCTCCACGCTGGAGGCGCAGGAAAACATCGGCATCGAGGTGGCGGAAAAACTGGTGAAGTACAGCGACAACGGCACCTCCACCTCGGCCGTCAACTTCCCCGAAGTCGCCCTGCCCGCGCACCCCGGAAAACACCGCCTGCTGCACATCCACCGCAACGTGCCCGGCGTGCTCTCCGGCATCAACCGCGTCTTTTCCGACCACGGCATCAACATCTCGGCGCAGTACCTGCAGACGCGCGAAGACGTAGGCTACGTGGTGATGGACATCGACGCCGCGCACTCCGAGCTGGCGCTGGCCGAGCTCGCGCGCGTGCCCGGCACGCTGCGCAGCCGCGTGCTGTTCTGAAGACCGGCGCAGCGGCCCGCCAGCCAACAACAAAATCCCAACGAGCGCCAGCGCACAGACCCGGGTTGCAGCCGAAGCGAACCATCCGACAATGATTCCGGCGCGGCACCGCGCGCCCCCCAAGCAGGAGCACAACATGTCCGAGTCATTGCACCCTACTCCCCACGCGCCGGCCAACAGCCCCGCCCTGAGCAACGCCGAGCTGGTGCAGCTGCGCGTGCGCGTGGTCGCGCTGGAAAACATGGTCATCGCCCTGCTGGCGAACGCACCGCCAGAACAGCAGGCGCTGGTGCGTGAGATGGCCAGTTACATCTCGCCGCGACCGGGCTACACACCCCACACCGTCACCATGCACGCCGCGGACCAGATGCGCAGCCTGGTCGACCGCGCGGACCGGTTCCAGCCGATGCAGGCGAGCTGAACCCGCTTCCAGCCGCTACCGGTATTGCAGGAGGGGTTGCTGGAGTACCTCCAGCAGCTCAGGGCGCGCGATCGCGCACGTAGACGATCGCCTCCGCCCGGGTGCGCACGCCCAGCTTGTCGAAGATGCTCGACACCTGGTTGCGCACCGTCTTTTCGCTCTTGTTCAACTGCTGCGCGATGGCCGGGTTGTCCAGGCCCTGGGCCACCAGGCGCAACACCTCGCGCTCGGCCGGTGTCAGCGCCACATCACCGGCGCCTTCGAACGCATCGGCTGGTGCGTTACCCAGAAAGCCGCGCAGTTCGGCCAGGAAGGTGGACCACGCCGGCTCGGTGTCCAGCAGCACGTGGTTGTCGCTCTCCAGCGGCACGAAACGCGCGCCCGGGATCAGCGCCGCCAGCCGCAGACCTTCGTCGAACGGCACACGCGCATCGCCGCGCGCGTGCAGCACCAGCGTGGGCACGCGCAACTGGCGCGCCAGCTCGGTCACGTCGACGCGGTGGAACGCCTCGAGCGTGCGTGCGGCGTTCTCCGGGCTTGCCGTCAGGCGCTCCAGCTCGTTCCACCACTGGTGCTGCGCCGGCGTGCCGCCGGGGATGAACTGGTTGGTGAACACCTGGCGGAAGGCGGCGTTGTCGCGCCCCCAGCCGAGACGGATCAGGTTGACCAGGGTCTCGGCCTCCAGCCGCTCGGCGTCGCTGCTGGCGCGTTGCAGCGCGCCGCGCGCGTAGGCACCGGGCAGGACCAGGTGCGACACCTTGTCGGGGTGGCGCACGGCGTAGGCGATGGCCACCGCACCACCTTGCGACATGCCGATCAGCGGGAAGCGGCGCAGGCCCAGGCTGTCGACCACGGCCTCCAGATCGCCGACCCAGGCGTCGAGCGAGAAGTCGGCCACCGCGCTGTCGGACAGGCCGCAGCCGCGCTGGTCGTAGCGGATGTAGTGGTGATCGCGCGCGAGTTCGGCCAGCCAGGGCCGCCAGACGGGGCTGTGCAGGTCGTGCTCGACGTGGCTCAGCCAGTGCGCGGCCCGCAGCAGCGGCGGGCCGGAGCCGATCGAGGCGATCGCGATGCGCGTGCCGTCGGCCGCGGTGCAGAAGCGCAAGCTCTGGCGCAGGTTCGGGGGCGGACGCTGGACAGCGGGCATGCGCGATTGTCTCGCGCCTGGGTCGCCCGTCCCAGACCCAGGCGCGCGCCATCCTCCACCCG
>JAHIQV010000032.1 GCA_018903185.1 Gammaproteobacteria bacterium
CGGGGAAATGGCCAATCGCCAGATCCGCCAATCCGGATTCGAGCAGGTCGCGCGGGTCGCGCGTGGTCAGCGGCAGCACCCGCAGGTTCACTCCGGGGGCCTCGTTCTCCAGGATGTCCATCATGCCCGGCACCAGCTTGGCGGCGGTGGCATCGGCCATGGCGAGCACGAAGGCGTTGTGGGCCTTGGCCGGGTCAAACCCGCCCGGCGCCAGCGACTCGCGCAGCTGCTGCAGCGCGTCGCGCACCGTGGGCCACAGCGTCAGCGCCATGGGCGTGGGTTCCACGCCGTAGCCCGAGCGCCGCACCAGCTCGTCGCCCAGCTTCTCGCGCAGCCGCTTGAGGGCATTGCTCACGGCCGGCTGGGTCATGGCCAGGTTGTGGGCCGCGCGTGTGAGGTTGCGTTCGACCATGACTTCGTCGAAGACGCGCAGCAGGTTCAGGTCGAGGGTGCGAAAGTTCAATTCATTCATGCGTTCTGTGAATGTAATTCATCACAAAAATAAATTGGCGTGACATGCGGGTTAACCCTAATATTCGCCTGTCCAAAAGACATTTGTTTTCCAAGGAGTCCGCCATGAGCACCGCCTTTTCACCTTCTCCCGCCTCGTTGAGCCTGAACACCGCCACGGCCAACGCGTCTCAGGGTTCCGACAACCCGCGCAGCAGCCTGGACGGTTCCCGCGGGCTGGCCGCGATGTTGCTGGCCGCCGCTGTGGCCGCGCTGGTGGTGCTGGCCGACCAGTTGGTGAGCACCTGGGCCGACAGCCACCTGTTCCTGGGCTGGGTGATCCTCTGGGTGGTGATTTTTGCCGGCTCGGCCCTGTTCGCCGGCACCGCCCGCAACCTGGCGCAGCGCACCCTGCGTTCGCTGGACAGCTGGTCGGCCACGCTGGCTGAAGCCCGTGCCGAGATGCGCCTGTGGGAACTGGCCCGCCGCGACCCGCGCCTCATGGCGGAGCTGATGCAGGCCCGCATGCGTGACACGGACGACGGCGACTTTGAAACCGCGCTGGCGCCCATGGGGCTGGAATCCGGTGCGGTGCAGAAGCCGGTCAGCGGCTGGGGTCGTTTCCCGGAGCGGCTCGCCGAAAGCCGTGCCCGCAACATCCACCTCTATTACATCTGACGCCATCGGCGCCACCGCGGGTCGGAAAGACCCGCGCCACAGCAAAAAAGCCACCGGGTCAGGTGGCTTTTTTTGGCCCGGACCGTTCATCCGGGGGCGTGGCGCTGGCCGGCAGATCGTGCCGTCCAGCGAATCACAGACGGTGTGGGGCGCAGTCAGCAGGCCGCCAGACGCTTTTCCAGCTCGGCCTTGGTGGCCACCAGCTCCTGGGGCAGGTGGTACGCCAGTTGCTCGAAGTGGGCGTCGTGCAGCTTGAGTTCGTCCACCCAGGCGGCTTTGTCGATGCTGGTCACGGTCTTGAACTGTTCGGCGCTGAAGTCCAGGCCGGTCCAGTTGATTTCGGCGTAGGTCGGGGCGGTGCCGAACATCGTGGTTTCGCCCTGGGCCTGGCCTTCGATGCGGTCGATCATCCACTTGAGCACGCGCATGTTGTCGCCGTAGCCGGGCCAGACGAACTTGCCATCGGCACCCTTGCGGAACCAGTTCACGCAGAACATCCTGGGCAGCGCATGGCCCTGGGTCTGCAGCTGGTTGCCCATGTCGAGCCAGTGCTGGAAGTAGTCGCTCATGTTGTAGCCGCAGAAGGGCAGCATGGCGAACGGGTCGCGGCGCACCACACCCTGGGCGCCAAAGGCGGCGGCGGTGGTTTCGCTGCCCATGGTCGCGGCCATGTACACGCCTTCGGTCCAGCTGCGGGCTTCGGTCACCAGCGGCACGGTGGTGCTGCGGCGGCCGCCGAACATGAAGGCATCGATCGCCACGCCGTTGGCGTCGTCCCACTGCGGATCGAGTGCGGGGTTGTTGGTGGCGGCCACGGTGAAGCGCGAGTTCGGGTGCGCGGCCTTGGCGCCGGTGGCCTTGGCGATCTCGGGCGTCCAGTCCTTGCCTTGCCAGTCGATCAGGTGCGCGGGCACGCCGCCACCGTCTTTCTCCATGCCTTCCCACCAGACGTCGCCGTCATCGGTCAGCGCCACGTTGGTGAAGATCACGTTCTTGTCCAGCGAGCGCATGCAGTTCGGGTTGGTGTGCATGTTGGTGCCGGGGGCGACGCCGAAGTAACCCGCTTCGGGGTTGATGGCGTAGAGCTTGCCGTCGGCGTGCGGCTTGATCCAGGCGATGTCGTCGCCGATGGTGGTGACCTTCCAGCCGGCGAAACCGGCTTCCGGCGGCACCAGCATGGAGAAGTTGGTTTTGCCGCAGGCGCTGGGGAACGCTGCGGCGACGTGGTACTTCTTGCCTTCGGGATTGGTCACGCCGAGGATCAGCATGTGTTCGGCCAGCCAGCCCTGGTCGCGGCCCATGTTGGAGGCGATGCGCAGTGCAAAACACTTCTTGCCCAGCAGGGCGTTGCCGCCGTAGCCCGAACCGTAGCTCCAGATTTCGCGCGTCTCGGGGAAGTGCACGATGTACTTGGTGGTCGGGTTGCAGGGCCAGGTGCTGCTGTCCTTCTGGCCTTCGGCCAGCGGTGCGCCGACGGTGTGCATGCAGGGCACGAAGGCGCCGTCGGTGCCGAGCACGTCGTACACGGCCTTGCCCATGCGGGTCATCAGTTTCTGGTTCACGGCCACGTAGGCGCTGTCGGTCAGCTCGATGCCGATGTGGGCAATGTGCGAACCCAGCGGGCCCATGGAGAAGGGCACCACGTACATCGTGCGGCCCTTCATGCAGCCGTCAAACAGCGGCTGCAGGGTCTGGCGCATCTCGGCCGGGTCCATCCAGTTGTTGGTCGGGCCGGCGTTTTCCTTCTTCTCGGAGCAGATGAAGGTGCGGTCTTCCACGCGCGCCACATCCGACGGGTCGGAGCAGGCCAGGTAGCTGCCCGGGCGTTTGGCGGGGTTGAGCTTCTTGAAGGTGCCGGCGTCCACCAGTTGCTGGCACAGGCGGTTGTATTCCTCCTCGCTGCCATCGCACCAGACCACGTCGGCCGGCTTGCACAGGGCGACCATGTCGGCCACCCAGGCGATCAGCCGGGCGTTTTTCACGTAGACGGGTGTGTTGAGGTTGAGGCCCTGCATCACGGGAGAATTCATGGAAATGGCTCCAGAAGTTTGTAAAGCGGCAAGCCCAAGAGACACCAACAGCCGCTGGCCACAAACAGGTGGGCGGGCGGCTGGTCGAGATCCCCTGGGCAAATAAGGGCGGTCGGCGCTCGGTGCTGCGGTGCGGATGGCAGGTGCAGCCAGATGGGCAAAAGGCGGGTGGATGGACCCGGGTTTTGCTCCGTGTGTCGGCCAAAACACCAATTTTATGAAAGTCGACGGTCAGTTACCGGCAAGTTACATGCAAAACATGCATAACCTGATGCGCCAATTGGTCCGTGGCGGTTCCGGAAGAGCCGTGACCCCAACGCTGCAGGCAAGAAAAAAGGCCGACGGCCCTGCCGGGCGTTCGGCCTTGGGGGGCTGCCGAGGCTTCAGGCCATGAAGACGGCGATGAAGGCCAGCAGGAAAATCAGCACGGCACCGGCCACAGGCAGCACGATGGGCATGAGCGGAACGATGGACTCCACCACGTCCTGAGGCTGGTCGCTGTGGCTGTCGTGTTCGTGGTGGGACATGGTTTCTCCAGGGTATTTGACAAATATCAATCTGATTTTAAGGGCAGCGGTCGACGGGGTACAGACCCGGGACTTGTGACATACCCTGACTACAGCAGCGCATAGGTGGTGCTCGCCCGGCAGACACTCTTGTTGTCGCTCGCGGCCACGATGTCGATCTCGCCGAACACCAGGTTCTTGCCCGCACGGACCACGCGGGCCGTGACCAGCGCGTCCTGGTTGACCAGCGGTTTCAGGAAGCTGGTGTTGAGCTGCACGGTGGTCATGGGGCGCTGGTTGCCCAGCTGCGTCACGATGGCCAGCACCATGGCGGTGTCGGCCGCCGCCATCAGCGCCTGGCCACACACCATGCCGCCGATGCGGCTGAGTTCGGGGTTCTGCGGCAGGCGCAGGGTGACCTCACCGGCGGCAAAAGACTCGACGCGCAGGCCCAGGGCCTGCACCCAGGGAGCAAACCAGTCACCCAGCGCCAGGTGCAGCGTGTCGACGCCGATGTCGGGTGCCAGCGTGCTCACTGGACTACCCTCCGTGCTGCGCACTGCGGGGCTGAGCGCCTTCGGAACGGCCGAGCGGCGCTCATGCCTCATCCTCCTTGCGGAACCGGGCCAGCCAGTGCGCCATCAGCTGGCCAGCCGCCTCGCGCCCACCCAGGCCGAAGGACAGGGCCACGGCCACCGCCACGGCACCGAGCGTGAGACCAAAGGCCAGGTTGACGATGTCGTCGGCGATGCCCATGGCGCGCAGGCCCATCGCCAGCACCAGCGCCAGGATGGCGAAGCGCGCGATGCGGGCCAGCCCCTTGGTGTTCGGGCCGCTGGCGCGGTCGATGGCGGTGTAGGCCACGTTGGCGAGCCAGAAGCCGATGACCAGGATGGCCGATCCGAGCAGCACGTCACCGCCAAAGGTGATGAAGGTGGTGACGACGCCACTGACCTGGCTGAAGCCCAGCTGGCCGGCGGCTTCGACGGTGGCGAACAACATGGCGAAAAACAGCGCGACATGGCCGACGAAGCTGGAGGCGCTGGTCTTCTCGAAGGCGTGGGCCATGCCGATGCGCGCGGGCAGGGTGTCGAAGCCCACGGTGGCCAGCAGGCTGGCGAGCAGCTTGCTGGCGAACGACGCCACCAGCCAGGTGATCACCAGGATCAGCGCGGCGGCAATGATGTGCGGCACGGCGGCCAGGATCATGGCCAGCATCTGCGTGGCAGGCTGCGAGATGGCTTCGATCTTGAGCGCGTCCAGTGCGGCAATCAGCGACGGCAGGAACACCGCGACGAACACCAGCAGGCCGATCACGCCCGAGAGTTGCACCGAGCTGGCCAGTCCGGCCCGGCTGCCAACCTTGTCGATGCCCGCGGTGCGCGTGAGGTTGGTGGTGAGGTTGCGCAGCACGGTGGCCACGATCCAGCCCACACCGCCGATCACGAAAGCGGCCACCGCGTTGGGCAGCATGTCCAGTGTCTTGGCCACCATGTCGCGCAGCGGATCCAGCAGGCCCTGCATCTCCAGCGCGCCCAGGATGGCGGGCACAAACAGCAGGATGACCAGCCAGAACAGGGCACCGGACAGGCTTTCGCTGATGGGTGACATGTCGGCGTGTTCAGACAGCTTTTCGTCGAGTGAG
>JAHIQV010000269.1 GCA_018903185.1 Gammaproteobacteria bacterium
GCGCGCCGCCTACCTCAGCATCACCGACAAACGCGGCGACACGGCCAGGGACGCACCCACCGTGCTGATTGAGCAGCCCGAGGTGCTGATGGCGCGCGAGCAGCTGCGCGAAGGCCTGGCGCACGACATGGCGCGCGTGGCCGCCGGCCAGCCCATGCCCGCGCTGGGAGAGGGCCGGGTGTGCGACTTCTGCGCCGCGCGCGGCCTGTGCCGCAAGGACTTCTGGAGCGCTGCATGACCGAAGCCGCCTACCGCATCAACGGCAGCCAGGTGGCGCGCGAGGCCTTCTACGCGCTGGCCTGCGACCCCGCGCGCAGCATCGCGGTGGAAGCCTGTGCCGGCGCCGGCAAGACCTGGATGCTGGTCTCGCGCATCCTGCGCGCGCTGCTCGACGGCTGCGCACCGCAGGACATCCTCGCCATCACCTTCACCAAGAAAGCCGCCGGTGAAATGCGCGACCGGCTCAACGCCGAGCTGCGCCGCTGGAGCCGCCTGCCCGACGGCGAACTGGCGGGCGAACTGCGCGCGCGCGGGCTGTCGGACGCCGAAGCGTTGCGCCGCCTGCCCGAGGCACGGAGCCTGCACGCGCGGATGACGGCGCTGGGCCGGCCGGTGCAGGTGCGCACCTTTCACAGCTGGTTCGCGGCGCTGCTGCGCGGCGCGCCGCTGGCGGTGCTGCAGGAGCTGCAGCTGCCGGCCCAGTACGAGCTGCTGGAAGACGACGCGCCCGCCGTGGCCCTGGTCTGGCCGCGCTTTTACGCCGCGCTGGCCGCCAGCGCCGAGGACAAACAGGACTTCCTCGACGCGGTGGCCGAACACGGTCGTCACCAGACCCTCAAGGCGCTGGAAAAGGCGTTGCAGAAACGTGTGGAGTTCAAGCTGGCGGACGCCGCCGGTGTGGTCGAGGCGTCGGTGCAGCCGTTTGCGGCCCTGTACCCCAGCTGGGCCGGCCTGGCCGTGCCCGAACTGGCCCTGCTGCAGCCCGGCGCCCGCGAGCGCTGGCTGGCGCGTGTGAAGCTGCTCGGCGGCGAGACCAACAAGACGCCCAAGACGGCGGCCAGCGCGGTGGTCGACGCGTTTGAACTCGCCGACGAACCGGCACTGATGGCGCGCCGCCTGGCCTTGCTGCGCAAGGGCTTCTTCGTCGCCAGCGAAGACCGGCTCAACACCAACCTCACCAGGTTCACCGCCGCCCAGGAGGCCGAGCCCGAGCTGCAGGACCTGTGCAATGCACGCCGCCAGCACGCTGCGTGGTTGCACCATCAGCGCCTGGCGCGCCTGACCCGCGTGCTGCTGGCCTCGTACGCCGATCTCAAGCGCGAGCGTGGCTGGGTCGACATGAACGACGTCGAAGGCGCCGCGCAGTGCCTGCTGGCCGACGCCGAGCTCTCGGGCTGGCTGCAGCAGCGGCTCGACGCCCGCGTGCGCCACGTGCTGATCGACGAATTCCAGGACACCAACCCGCTGCAGTGGCAGGCGCTCTACGGCTGGCTCTCGGCCTACGCCGGCGCCGGGTCGGGCGAGGCGCCTTGCGTGTTCCTGGTCGGCGACCCCAAGCAGTCGATCTACCGTTTCCGCCGCGCCGAGCCGCAGGTGTTCAAGGCGGCGCAGGCTTTCGTGGTGCAGGGCCTCGCGGGCGCGCTGCTCAGTTGCGACCACACGCGCCGCTGTGCGCAAGGCGTGGTGCAGGCGCTCAACAGCGCCATGCTGTCGGCCGTGCAAGCCGGTGAATACGGCAGCGACTACCGCGCCCACACCACCGAAAGCCACGAGGCGGGCGCCGTGCTGGCGCTGCCCCAGCTGCCACGCAGCCTGCGCGAGCGCGACGCCGCAGGGGGCGACGAGCCGGTCTGGCGCGACAGCCTCACCACGCCGCGTGTCTTGCCCGAAGACACCATGTCCGCGCTGGAAGCGCGCCAGGCGGCCGACTGGGTGGTGGCACAAATCGCATCCGGGCATCTGAAGCCCGAACAGGTGATGGTGCTCTCGCGCCGGCGCGAGCGCCTGGCCTGGATGTTCGAGGCGCTGCGCGAGCGCGGCATCGCCAGCGAGCAGCCCGAAAAGCTCGACCTGTGCGAGGCGCCCGCGGTGCAGGACGTGGTGGCGCTGCTGGACGCGCTGGTCTCGCCGCGCCACGACCTGAGCCTGGCACGCGCC
>JAHIQV010000270.1 GCA_018903185.1 Gammaproteobacteria bacterium
CGACGACTACGGTGGCTCGCTGGACAACCGCTGCCGCTACCCGCTCGAAGTCTTTGCCGCCGTGCGCGCCGCATGGCCCGCCGACAAGCCCATGAGCGTGCGCATTTCGGCACACGACTGGGCACCCGGCGGCAACACGCCCGACGACGCGGTGGCCATGGCCCGGCTGTTCAAGGCCGCCGGCTGCGACGTGATCGACGTGTCTTCGGGTCAGACCACGCGCCAGGCCAAACCGGTCTATGGCCGCATGTACCAGACACCGTTCGCCGACCGCGTGCGCAACGAAGCCGGCATCCTCACCATGGCCGTGGGCGCCATCACCGAGGCCGACCACGCCAACAGCATCATCGGCGCCGGCCGCGCCGACCTCTGCGCCGTGGCCCGGGCCCACCTGGCCGACCCGGCCTGGACGCTGCACGAAGCGGCCAAACTGCAGACCCGCGCCATTGAATGGCCGCGGCCGTATGAAAGCGGGCGCGACCAGCTCTACCGCGAGATCGAGCGCCAGCAAAGCCTGCAGGCGGCCCAGGCCGCCCCCGAGGAAACCGCATGAACATTCCGCTCGACCTCGAAGCCCGCGCCCACAGCGAACACGCGCAGTCGCTTCGGCTGTGGCTGCGGCTGCTGACCTGCTCGCAGCTGATCGAAAAGCGCGTGCGCGCCGGGCTGCGCGAACAGTTCGACACCACGCTGCCGCGCTTCGACCTCATGGCCCAGCTGGAGCGCCACCCCGAGGGACTGAAGATGAAGGAGCTGTCGCACCGGCTCATGGTCACGGGCGGCAACGTCACCGGCATCACCGACCAGCTGGTGGCCGAGGGCCTGGTGGAGCGCATGGGCGTCGAGGGCGACCGCCGTGCGTTCCTGGTGCGGCTCACGCCCGAGGGCCGCAGCGCCTTCGAGCACATGGCCGCGCAGCACGAACAGTGGATCGTCGAGGCCTTCGAGGGCCTCTCGCCGCGCGACCTCGACCAGTTGCACAAATTGCTGGGCAAGGTCAAACAACACCAGTTGGAGATCGGATGACCCCCCTGCGCCGCTTCGCGTCTTCCCCCCAAGGGGGGACCACACCTACGGCCTGGCGAAGCCAGTTCCGTGGTGCGCCTTGCCAAGACACCCGCCCCGACATGGACCTCGCCCTATGAAACACCCCATCCCCGACCACAACCCCATGCGCGGCCAGTACAGCGCCATGGCGGGCAGCCAGCCCCAACACTTTGCCCTCAGCGTCAACGAGGGCGTGGCCACCGTCACGCTCAACCGCCCCGAGCGCAAGAACCCGCTGACGTTTGATTCCTACGCCGAGCTGCGCGACTGGTTCCTGGCCCTGCAGCGCGCCACCGACATCAAGACCGTGGTGCTCACGGGTGCAGGCGACAACTTCTGCTCCGGTGGCGACGTGCACGAGATCATCGGCCCGCTGACCAAGATGAGCATGCCCGAGCTGCTGGCCTTCACCCGCATGACGGGCGCACTGGTGAGCGCCATGCGGGCCTGCCCGCAGCCCATCGTGGCCGCGCTCGACGGCGTGTGCGCGGGGGCCGGCGCGATGATGGCCCTGGCCTCGGACCTGCGCCTGGGCACGCCCGGGGCCACCGTAGCCTTCCTGTTCACCCGCGTCGGCCTGGCCGGTGCCGACATGGGCGCCTGCGCCCTGCTGCCGCGCATGATCGGCCAGGGCCGCGCGAGCGAACTGCTGTTCACCGGCCGTGCCATGAGCGCCACCGAAGGCCAGGCCTGGGGCTTCTTCAACGCGCTGCACGAGAGCGCCGCGCTGCTGCCCGCCGCCCACAAGCTCGCGGCCCAGCTCGCCCAAGGCCCCACCTTCGCCCACGGCATGACCAAGACCATGCTGCACCAGGAGTGGGCCATGACGCTGGACCAGGCCATCGAAGCCGAAGCCCAGGCCCAGGCCATCTGCATGCAGACGCAGGACTTCCGGCGCGCGTACGAGGCGTTTGCGGCCAAGCAGCGCCCGCAGTTCCAGGGAGACTGATGTGGTCGCTTTTGAACACCCCCACCCGCACAGCTCTCTGGCGCCGACCGCGCACCTCGAACTGCCCTTCTTCGACGACGCCCACCGCGCTCTGGCCAACGGCCTCGTGGCCTGGGCGCGCGAACAACACGTGGACGAGTCCGACGACCGCGCCGCCTGCAAAGAATGGGTGCAACGACTGGGCGCTGCCGGCTGGCTGCGCTACTGTGTGCCCGAGGTCCACGGCGGCGCACTGCCCGAGCTGGACTCGCGCGCGCTCGTGATCCTGCGCGAGACCCTGGCCTACCATTCGCCGCTGGCCGACTTCGCGTTCGCCATGCAGGGCCTGGGCAGCGGCGCCATCACGCTCGCGGGCACAGCCGCACAACAGTCGCACTACCTTCGCGCGGTCGCAACGGGCGAGAAAATCGCCGCTTTTGCGCTGAGCGAGCCCGAGGCCGGCTCCGACGTGGCCGCCATGGCCCTGCGCGCCACGCCATCGGCCAGCGGCTGGACGCTCAACGGCCAGAAGACCTGGATCAGCAACGGCGGCATGGCCGACTTCTACGTGGTGTTCGCCAAGACCGCGCCGGACGCCGGCGCACGCGGCATCAGCGCCTTCATCGTCAATGCCAACGTCCAGGGCCTGGACGCCAGCGCGCATATCCAGGTGATGGCTCCGCACCCGCTGGCCACGCTCACGTTCACGGACTGCCACGTCGGCAGCGACGCCCTGGTGGGCAGCGTCAACGGCGGCTTCAAGCTCGCCATGCAGACGCTGGACATCTTCCGCGCCTCGGTGGCCGCCGCCGCGCTGGGCATGGCTCGCCGCGCCTTCGCCGAAGCCGTGGCCCACGCCAAGACGCGCAAGATGTTCGGCCAGACCCTGGCCGACTTCCAGCTCACGCAGGCCAGGCTGGGCGAGATGAGCGCCCTGATCGACGCCGCCGCCCTGCTCACCTACCGCGCGGCCTGGCAACGCGACTGCAGCAGTACCAGCGGGGCCGGCACCCCAGCCTACACCGCCGCGGCCGCGAGCGCCAAACTCACCGCCACCGAAAACGCGCAACGCGTGATCGACATGGCGCTGCAGATGTTCGGCGGGCGCGGCGTGCAGGTGGGCCAGACCATTGAGCACCTCTACCGCGACATCCGTTCGCTGCGCATCTACGAAGGTGCGAGCGAAGTGCAGCTGCTCATCCTTGGAAAAAATGCGCTGAAGACCTGAGACCGGAGGCCTCCCATGCCAACCAACCCGAATGCCGGAGCGCACGCCTCCGTGAACGAAGTGCCGCCTTCCAGCGTCATCCGAGGAACCGGCGTTGCCGGGCCTCAGGCTGCGCCCCCTGGAGGTGGCCGTGTGCAGCGCGGCGGGGGAGATTCCATCTCTTCTGCTCAGATTGATCGATTCGTTCACGACCGCCTGCCGCCGCCCGAACAGTGGCCGGAGCTGCGCTACGATCTGCCCGAGTTGCTGTTGCCCGCGCAACTCAACGCGGTACAGACCCTGTTTGACCAAGCCTTCGCCCAGGGGCATGCCCATCGACCGCTGTTTCGCAGCGACGAACGCACGCTCACCTACGCCGAGGCCCGCGCAGAAGTGAACCGGATGGCCCATGTGCTGACGCACGATCTGGGACTGGTCTCCGGCAACCGCGTGCTGCTGCGGGGTGGCAATTCGATCGCCATGGCGCTGGCCTGGCTCGCCGTCGTGCAGTCCGGCCTCATCGCGGTGGCCACGATGCCCCTGTTGCGCGCGGTGGAACTGCAAGCCGTCATCGCCAAGGCCCGGCCCAGTGCCGCACTGTGCGATGTGAAGCTGCAGGACGAACTCAGGACCGCGCTCGCTGCCGACCCCGACACCGCGCCGATGCCCGTTCGCGTGTTCAACACCGGCGACGCGGCGGTGGTGCTGCCCGATTCACTGGAAGCCCTGGCGCGCCACCAGCCCGCCGACGCCGCACCGCCCTGCCCAACGAGCGGCGATGACATCGCCCTGCTGGCCTTCACCTCGGGCACCACCGGTAGCCCGAAGGCCGCCGTGCACACCCACCGCGACCTGATCGCGGCCTGCGAGACCTGGCCGCGCCACGTGTTGCGCGCCACACCCGACGACATCGTCATGGGCTCGCCTCCGCTGGCGTTCACCTTTGGCCTGGGTGGCCTGCTGGTGTTCCCCATGTATGCGGGCGCATCCGTTTATTTTCCCAGCATCCCCTACACGCCCGAGGCGATGGTGGTGCTGATGAACCGGGTGGGTGCCACCATCTGCTACACCGCACCCACCTTCTACCGACAGATGGCCGCGTTCGCGAAGCAGCACGGCATCGGCGAGTTGCGCCTCAGCGTGAGCGCGGGCGAAGGCCTGCCGGACGCGACGCGACAGCTGTGGAAGGAAGCCAGTAGTCTTGAGATGCTCGACGGCATCGGCGCCACCGAGATGTTCCACATCTTCATTTCGTCCGCGCCTGAAGACGTCAGGCGGGGCGCCATTGGCCAGGTCGTGCGGGGCTATGAAGCCCGGATCGTGGATGAGACGGGCCAGGAAGTCCCCCGCGGCCAGGTGGGTCGGCTGGCGGTCAAAGGGCCGACCGGTTGCCGCTACCTCGACGATGTGCGGCAGGCGCAGTACGTGCAGGACGGCTGGAATTTTCCGGGCGATGCATTCAGCCAGGATGCCGACGGCTATTTCATCTATCAGGCGCGCACCGACGACATGATCATCACCGCCGGCTACAACGTGGCCGGCCCCGAGGTCGAAGCCTCCTTGCTGCAACACCCCGCGGTCGCCGAATGTGGCGTGGTCGGGCGCCCCGATGACGAACGCGGCATGGTGATCGTGGCCTATGTGGTGCTCAAGCCCGGCGAGACGGGCGACGCCGCGCAGGTCAAGGCGCTGCAGGACCATGTGAAACACACGCTCGCCCCCTACAAATACCCCCGCGATGTACTCTTTGTGACGCAGCTCCCGCGCACCGAAACGGGCAAGCTGCAGCGATTCGCGCTGCGCAAGCTCGCCACCGAATCAGGCGCCTGAAATGGGCATCTGTCAGATCCGATCCACCC
>JAHIQV010000271.1 GCA_018903185.1 Gammaproteobacteria bacterium
GCCCAGGCCGACACCGGCAAGCTGCTGCTCACCGGCGGCGTGAGCACGGTGGAAGGCGCGGCCGGCGGCGGCATCAGCCCCTGGGCCGTGATCGGCAGCCAGGCCACCGAGGGCGAAAAAGGCGTGTCGGCCTACCTGAGCCGAGCCGAAACGAGGGACCACGGCCTGACCGCGGCGGGCGTGGCCGTGGGCTTCAACGACCGGTTGGAACTCTCCTTCGGCCATCAGGATTTCGACACCGGCATCACCGGCACGCTGCTCGGTCTGCCCGGCCTGCACCTGAAGCAGGACATCCTGGGCGCCAAGCTGCGCGTGGCCGGCGATGCCGTGCTCGACAGCGACTCGCTGATGCCGCAGATCGCCGTGGGCGTTCAGGCCAAGCGCCTGCGCTCCAGCGGGCTCGACGGCACGCTCGACGCGCTGGGCGCGAAACGCGATGGCGTGGACTTCTACGTGAGCGCGACCAAGCTCTTCCTCGCACAAGGCGTGGTGGTCAACGGCACGCTGCGCGCCACCCAGGCCAACCAGAACGGCCTGCTCGGTTTTGGCGCCCGGCTGGGCGGCGCGGACAACGGCTATCAACTCATGCCCGAGCTCTCGGTCGCCTACCTGCTGAGCAAGAACGTGGCCGTGGGCTTCGAGTACCGCGCCATGCCCAACAAGCTGCAGCGCGCGGGCGCCGCCGCGGGCCTGGGCGACGGCCTGCGTGCCGACGACTGGAAGGACATTTTCATCGCCTGGGCGCCGAGCAAAAACGTCTCGCTCACCGCCGCCTACGTGGACCTGGGACGCATCGTGCCCGCCACCACCGGCAACAGGAAGCAGACCGGCGTCTACCTCTCGGCACAGATCGCCTTCTGAGCATTCCCCATCCCATCACCCCATGAAGACCGACATGAAACACCTCATCACCGCCACCGCCCTCACCCTGCTCGCCATGGGCAGCGGGCACGTCCTGGCCCAGAGCATGCCCGCTCCCCTGCAAGCCACGCCCGCCTCCGCCTACCCGGTGGCGCCCGCGCCCGGGCTGTACCAGGCTTTCGGCGAACAGGCCGGCATCCGCGCCCTGATGGACGACTTCGTGATCCGCCTGAAGGCCGATGCCCGCATCGGCGAGCAGTTCAAGGAAACGAAGCTCGACAACCTCGCCAAGCAGCTGACCGACCAGGTCTGCCAGCTCGCGGGTGGCCCCTGCGTCTACAAGGGCCCCGACATGAAAGAGGCCCATGCCGAGATGGACGTGACGCGCAGCCACTTCAACGCGCTGGTGGAGGTGCTGCAAGTGAGCATGGACGCGCGCGGCATCCCGTTCACCCGCCAGAACCAGTTGCTCGCGCTGCTCGCGCCGATGCACCGCGACGTGGTGAACACGCGATGAAGGCCGGGGCCTTGTCAGGCGCCGCGGCTGCCGCGATTGCGCTGCTCGCAGGCGCCGCCCAGGCGGCCACGGTGCAGATCACCCTGCTCGCGCGCGATGGCCAGCCGCTGGCCGACGCCGTGGTGCTGGTCGAGCCGGTCAACGGCACCAAGCCACCTGTGCCTGCGCCGGTGCAGGCGACGATCACCCAGCAGAAGATGCGGTTCGATCCGGCGCTGACCCTGGTGCCGGTGGGTTCGCGCGTGCGCTTCACCAACCTCGACGGCTGGGAACACCATGTGCGCGGCCTGCCCGCCGGGCTTGCCGGCCTCACCGCGGGACCGGGCGCGGGGTTTGAACTGCGGCTGGGCGGCAAGGCTGACGGCCAGCCGCCCGAAAGCGCCGAAGTGACGCTCGGCCAGGCGGGCCCGCTGCAGCTGGGTTGCCACATCCACGGCTCCATGCGCGGCTTCCTGTTCGTCACCGACTCGCCCTGGGCCGTCAAGACCGACGCCGCGGGTGTGGCCACGCTGCAGGGCGTGCCCGAAGGCGCGGCGCGCCTGCGCGTGTGGCACACCGACCAGCTGGTCGAAGCCGCGCCCACCGCGCTCAACGTGACGCCGCTCACCGCCCTGAGCGTGCCCACCC
>JAHIQV010000272.1 GCA_018903185.1 Gammaproteobacteria bacterium
CGGAGCGCCGGGCCAATTCCGCGCAAAAGAAATACTGGAAAAGCCGATTGCCCGCACGACCCCTGTGCCTGACGATGAGCGGTTTTCTCATGCGCGGTGGCCGTGATTCTCAGGCGTTGCTCGCGGCGGCCAGTGCCGTCATGTTGAGCACGCGGCGCACGGTGGCGGCGGGCGTGAGGATGTAGGCCGTGGCCGCTGCACCCATGAGCACCGGGCCCACCGTCACGCCACCGCTGGTGGTGGTCTTGAGCACGTTGTAGAGGATGTTGGCCGAATCGAGGTTCGGACAGATCAGCAGGTTGGCCGAACCGGTGAGCGTGGTCTGCGCGTCGTAGCTGCGTCGGATTTCCTCCTGCAGGGCGGCGTCGCCGTGCAGCTCACCGTCGCACTCGATCTCGGGATGCTGCGCCACAAAGAGGTCGCGCGCAGCGCGCATCTTCCTGGCCGAAGCCCGCTTGCTGGAGCCGAAGCTGGAGTGCGAAAGGAAGGCGATCTTGGGCGGTATGCCGAAACGCTGCACCTGCTGCGCGGCCATGAAGGCGATCTCGGCCAGCTGTTCGGCGTTCGGGTCCTCGTTGACGTAGGTGTCGGCGATGAAGATCGGGCCGCGGTCGGTCATGAGCGCGTTGACGGCGGCGTAATTGGTCACGCCAGGCTGTTTGCCCAGGATCGCGTCGATGCGTTCCAGGTGGGTGCTGTAGCTGCCCACCAGGCCGCAGATCAGCGCATCGGCATCGCCCAGCGAGAGCATGAGCGAGCCGATGATGGTGTTGGAGCGGCGCACCGCGGCCTTGGCCACTTCGGGTGTGGCGCCGTTGCGCGCCATGAGCTTGTGGTAGTGCTCCCAGTACTGGCGGAAGCGCGGATCGTCCTCGGGGTTGGTGTTTTGCACGTCCACACCCAGGCGCATGCGCAGGCCGGCCTTTTGAATGCGTGCGGCGATCACGGCGGGGCGCCCGATCAGGATGGGCACGGCGAGCTGGTCGTCGATCGCCATCTGGGCGGCGCGCAGCGCTCGCTCGTCTTCACCGTCGGCGAAGGCGACCCGTTTGCGCTCCGGAGGCAGGGCCTTGGCGGCGTTGAAGATGGGCCGCATCAGGATGCCGGTCTGGTAGACGAAGCGTCCCAGGCTCTCCTTGTAGGCCACCATGTCGGTGATGGGGCGGGTGGCCACGCCGGAGTCGGCAGCGGCTTGCGCCACGGCGGGCGCGATCTTGAGGATCAGGCGGGTGTCAAAGGCCTTGGGGATGATGTAGTCGGGGCCGAACACCAGCTCCTGCCCGGCGTAGGCGGCGGCCACTTCGTCGCTGATCTCGCTCTTGGTCAGGTCCGCGATCTGGCGTACGCAGGCCAGCTTCATCTCTTCCGTGATCTTGGTGGCACCACAGTCGAGCGCACCGCGGAAGATGTAGGGGAAACACAGCACGTTGTTGACCTGGTTCGGGTAGTCCGAACGGCCGGTGGCGATGATGCAGTCGGGCCGCGCGGCCTTGGCGATCTCGGGCCGGATCTCGGGCTCGGGGTTGGCCAGCGCCAGGATGATGGGTTGCGAGCCCATGCTTTTGACCATGTCGGCATCCACCACGCCCGCGGCCGAGCAGCCGAGGAACACGTCGGCGCCCTGCATCGCATCGGCCAGCGTGCGCGCGGCGGTGGTTCGGCAGTAGCGCTGCTTGGATTCGTCGAGCTTGCCGCCCGCGACGTCGGCGCGTTCGGTGTGGATCACACCCTTGGAGTCGCAGACCAGGATGTTCTCGATGTTGACGCCGAGGTTGACCATCAGGTCCAGGCAGGCGATGGCCGCGGCGCCCGCGCCCGACACCGCCATCTTCACCTGACCGATCTGTTTGCCGACCAGTTCCAGTCCGTTGATCAGGGCGGCGCTGGAGATGATGGCGGTGCCGTGCTGGTCGTCGTGGAAGACGGGGATCTTCATGCGCTCGCGCAGCTTCTTCTCGATGTAGAAGCACTCGGGCGCCTTGATGTCTTCGAGGTTCACGCCCCCCAGCGTGGGCTCCAGCGCGGCGATGATGTCGACCAGCTTGTCGGGGTCGCGTTCGGCGAGTTCGATGTCGAACACGTCGATGCCGGCGAACTTCTTGAACAGGCAGCCCTTGCCCTCCATCACCGGCTTGCTCGCCAGCGGGCCGATGTCGCCCAGCCCGAGCACGGCGGTGCCGTTGGTGATGACGCCGACCAGGTTGCCGCGCGCGGTGTATTCCGAAGCCAGCGACGGGTCGGCCTCGATGGCCAGGCAGGGGTAGGCGACGCCGGGCGAATACGCCAGCGACAGGTCGCGCTGGTTGGACAGCGGCTTGGTCGGGGTGACGGAAATCTTGCCCTTGCCGGGCGAGCGGTGGTATTCGAAAGCGGCGTCGCGCAGGGCTTGTTCAGCGGGTGTCATGGTCTCTCCAGAATCGGGCCGCCCGGCGTGGGCGGGCGGTCATTGTGGCACGCTGCCCGCCGACCATCTGCGGGGACATTCCACAGGTGGCTCAGGCGGCCTGCAGCACATCCAGCAGGGTGCGGGCAACCACTTTGGTGGCGCGCCGCAGGTCTTCCAGCAGCAGGTTCTCGTCGGCGCGTTTGGCATTGGACTCGCGCACGGTGCGCGGGCCGGCGCCGTAGATCACGCCCGGGATGCCGTGTTCGCCGTAGATGCGCACGTCGGTGTAGAGCGGTGTGCCGACGGCCGGAATGGGCTCGCCGAACAGTTCCTGCCCGTGTTTCTGGATCGCTTCGACCAGCGGCTGGTTGCCGGGCAGGGGCTTGAGCGCACGCGCCAGGAGGATGCGTTTCACGTCCACGCTGATCGCCCGGCCACCTCGCGGCGGGTTGAAGCTGGCGGCCGCTTCGGCGATGGTGCGGCGCAGGGCCGCTTCCACCTCGGCCGGGTCTTCCTCGGGGATCATGCGGCGGTCCACCTTGAGCACCACCTTGCCGGGGATCACGTTGGTGTTGGTGCCGCCGCTGATCTGGCCCACGTTGAGGTAGGGGTGGGTGATGCCTTCGACGCTGGAGGTGACCTTGAGGTAGTCGGCGTTGAGCGCGTAGAGCGCGTTGAGGATGTGCACCGCGCCTTGCAGCGCGTCGGTGCCGCTGTCGGGGATGGCGGCGTGCGCCATGTCGCCGTGCACCGTCACTTCCAGCTGCAGGCAGCCGTTGTGCGCCACCACCACCTGGTAGCTGAAGCCGGCGGCGATCATCAGGTCGGGTTTCGTCAGGCCCTTCTTGAGCAGCCAGTCCGGGCCGACTTCGCCGCCGTATTCCTCGTCGTAGGTCACGTGCAGTTCGAC
>JAHIQV010000273.1 GCA_018903185.1 Gammaproteobacteria bacterium
CACGGGGTGTGCCTGAATCGACTCGAACCGGTAAAAATCTCGATATTTAAGGGAAAACCCCTAAAAATCCCGATTCCCAACAGGCGGGTTTTCCCGGGTGTTGGGGGTCCATCAGGCCTGTCAAGCACCGTTCAACACCTTGAAACACAAAACAATTTCACGAAATCGTCGATGTCCGGGGCGGTTTTTGATGAAATGGTGAAGTCCGCCAGGAACCTGAACTGGCTTGCTCCGGTGGCCGTGTGCGGTCAAAATATCGAGAATTCTGGCGAACACAGCCCGATGTACAGGAGACCCCGTGGAACCCCATCTGAACTACCCCCCGGACGCTGACCTGAGGAAGCTGTTGCGTTTTGAGCCCGACAGCGGCGCGATCTGGTTGGGCGAACGCCGCATGGTGTTGTTGCACACGGCGGCGCTCAGTGCGCTGCGCCGCGACCTGATCACCTCGGTCGGCACCGAACACACCCGCCGCCTGCTCACGCGCATGGGCTACGCCAGTGGCGCGCACGACGCCGGCTTCGCCCACAAGACCCGGGGCAACCGCAGCCTGGAAGAGATGTTCATGGTGGGGCCGCAGCTGCACATGCTGGAAGGCGCAGCGCGGGTGACGCCGCTGCATCTGAAGATGGACGCTGCCACCGGGCTGTACGAGGGAGAGTTCCGCTGGGACGACTCCTGGGAGGCCCACGCCCACCGGCTGGCCTATGGCGTGGTGGACGAGCCCGCCTGCTGGATCCTGCTGGGCTACGCCAGCGGCTACACCAGCGCCTTCATGGGCAAGCTGATCCTGTTCAAGGAGATCCAGTGCGGTGCCTGCGGAGACGACCACTGCCACATCGTCGGCAAGCCGATCGACGAATGGCCCGACGGCGAGGCCTACCGGCCGTATTTCGAAGACGATTCGCTGCTGCACAAGCTCGACGTGCTGAGCCAACAGGTGGAGGCGCTGAAGACCTCGCTGGAGCCCGCGACGTCGGGTGGCATGCTGATCGGCGCCTCACCGGCGTTCCAGCACGCCCACGATCTCATGCAGCGCGCCGCGTGCACCCAGGTCACGGTGCTGCTGACCGGTGAGACGGGGGTGGGCAAGGAGCGTTTCGCCCGGGCCCTGCACGAACATTCCGACCGCGCCTCGGGCCCCTTTGTGGCGGTGAACTGCGCAGCCTTGCCCGCCGAGCTGATCGAGGCCGAGCTGTTCGGGGTGGAGAAGGGGGCCTACACCGGGGCGCACGCGGCGCGCGCCGGACGCTTCGAGCGCGCCGAGGGCGGCACGCTGTTCCTCGACGAGGTCGGCGACCTGCCGCTGGCGGCGCAGGCCAAGCTGCTGCGCGTGTTGCAGGAAGGCGAGATCGAGCGGCTGGGGGCCGAGGCCACGCGCAAGGTCAATGTGCGCATGGTCACCGCGACCAACGTGGACCTGGAGGCCGCGGTGGCGCAAGGCCGGTTCCGGCGCGACCTGCTGTATCGCCTCAATGTCTATCCGATCTGCATCCCGCCGCTGCGCGAACGCAGCGCCGACATCGAGCCGCTGGCGCGCCACCTGCTGGCGCGGTTCATGGCGCTGCACAACAAGCGCCTCAGCGGTCTGGGCGACCGCGCCCTGCAGGCCCTGATGCGGCACGACTGGCCGGGCAATGTGCGCGAGCTGGAAAACCTGGTCGAGCGTGGCGTGATCCTCGCCGCCCAGGGCGGCACGGTGGAACTGGAGCACCTGTTCCCGAACCAGCCCGGGGCGCGCCAGGAAGGGGTGGATCCCCAAGGGAGGCTGGCCCGGGTCTTGCCTGCGGGAGAGAACGAACTCTGCGAGCGCATTGTGAGCAGCGGGCTGTCGCTCGAACAGCTGGAGACGCGGGTGCTGGCGCTGGCGGTCGAGCGCAGCGGCGGCAACCTGTCGGGCGCTGCGCGCCTGCTGGGCCTCACCCGGCCCCAGCTGGCCTACCGGCTCAAGCGCCAGCAGATCGACGAAGAAACGCCTTGAACAAAGTGACCGGGAAGAACCCCATGCTGCCCAACCAGACTTTCACCGACCACCTGCTGCGTCCGGCCAGCGAATCGCCGCGCACCCTGTCCGAGCGCGCGTACCTCGCGGTCCGGCAGGACATCGTGCAGGGGCGCCTCGCGCCGGGCGAGCGCCTGCGTGTCGAGCACCTGAAAGACCGCTACGCCGTCGGCGCCGGCACGCTGCGCGAAGCGCTGGCCCTGCTGGTGTCCGACGCCCTGGTCACGGTCGAAGGCCAGCGCGGCTACCGCGTGGCCGAGATCTCGCTGGGTGACCTGAAAGACCTGACCGACACCCGTGTGATGCTGGAAACCGAAGCCCTGCGCCAGTCGATCCGGCTCGGCGACGCGCGCTGGGAGAACGATCTGACGCAGGCCTTTGCGGCCCTGACCGAAGCCGAGCAGCAGCCGGGCGGTCTGGAGCCCCTGCGCTGGGAAGCGGCCAACAAGCGCTTTCACGAAGCCCTGATCTCGGCGC
>JAHIQV010000274.1 GCA_018903185.1 Gammaproteobacteria bacterium
AGCGCGTGCAGGTGGTAGAAGTGCACCGCGTGGTCGTGCACCTGCAGCGTCTTGGCCATCATCTCGCGGATCAGGTGGGCGTTCAGCGGGATGCGGATGCCGAGCGCGTCTTCCACCGCGCGCACCGAGGTGAGCGCGTGGCAGCCGGTGCAGACGCCGCAGATGCGTTCCACAAAGGCCCAGGCGTCGCGCGGATCGCGGCCTTTCAGAATCACTTCCAGACCGCGCCACATGGTGCCGGTGGAGACCGCGTTGCGGATGACGTTGTTGCTGTCGAGGTTGACCTCGCAGCGCATGTGGCCCTCGATGCGCGTGACCGGGTCGACGACGATGCGCCGGCCGGTGTTGTCCATCTTGAAGCCTTGTGTTTCGTATGCACCCATGGTGTTCTTCCTGTTTGGTCTGGATCAGCTGTTGGTGGGCGAGGCTTTTTTCTCGACGGCCTTGTCGCGAGCGCGCTTGGCCACCGAGATGGCGGCGTGCGCCGCGACTGCGGCCCCCACCACACCGGCCGCCGTGCCGCCGATCTGATCGGCGTTGGCTTCGATGCCGAAGGCGTGGATGTCGGTCAGGCGGTCGTAGAACGAGCCCTTGTCCCAGAAGCCGTCTTCCGAGCAGCCGATGCAGCCGTGGCCGGCCTTGATGGGGAAGCTGGTGCCCTCGTTCCACATCACGGTGGAGCAGGCGTTGTAGGTCGTCGGGCCTTTGCAGCCGACCTTGTAGAGGCAGTAGCCCTTGCGCGCGGACTCGTCGTCCCAGGTCTCGACGAACTGGCCGGCGTCGAAGTGCGGGCGGCGGTAGCACTTGTCGTGGATGCGCTGGCTGTAGAACATCTTCGGCCGGCCCTGGCGGTCCAGCTCGGGGATCTTGTCGAAGGTCAGCATGTAGGTGATCACGCCCGTCATCACCTCGGGGATGGGCGGGCAGCCCGGCACCTTGATGATGGGCTTGTCGGTGATGACCTTGTGGATCGGCGTGGCCTGTGTCGGGTTGGGCTTGGCGGCCTGCACGCAGCCCCACGAAGCACAAGAACCCCAGGCGATGATGGCCTTGGCGTCTTTCGCCACGTGCTTGAGCTTTTCGATGAAGGGCTTGCCCGACTGGATGCAGAACATGCCGTCTTCGTTCAGCGGCGGGTTGCCTTCCACGGCCAGGATGTACTGGCCCTTGTACTTGACCATGATCTCTTCGAGGATCGCTTCGGCCTGGTGGCCGGCGGCGGCCATCAGGGTGTCGTCGTAGTCGAGCGAGATCATGGACAGCACCACATCCTTGGCCAGCGGGTGTGCCGAGCGGATGAACGACTCGGTGCAGCAGGTGCATTCCAGACCGTGCAGCCAGAGCACCGGCGTGCGCGGCTTGTTTTCCATGGCGTGCGCGATCATCGGCACGAACGAGGGCGCCAGCCCGAGCGAGGTGGCGGTGAGCGAGCAGTACTTCAGAAAACTGCGGCGCGAGATGCCCTTGCGGCGCATCACCTCGTAAAAGGTTTCCATCATGGTTGTGTCTCCGTGGGCTGGTGTGGGGCGGAACCGGGCCCCGCCAATGCAGGCAGGTGTGTAACCGTTCGCAATCGCCAGGCCACGATGGGCCAACCAAGGGAAAACACCGATCAACGCGTTTAAATCATTGATTTACATCAACTTTTTCCGACCCGTTTTGTCGATTCCAAAATCAAGTGCCAACGCGATGGACGGACAACTTCCATTCTCATCAACAAAACGAAAACAAAAAAGACACTCTCGGAAACTCACCCGCCACCCACGCAGGCAAAAAAAAGCCGACCCTTGCGGGGTCGGCTTGTGATCTCTGGCATCTCTTGGGGACGCTGAAGCAATATTTTCTGGTTGGACTGGGTTGTCTCCTCGGTCCCCCGCGGTCACCAGCGGCGTGCGCTGGGTGCGAGTGGTGCCTACTGTAATGCCTTGCACCAGCGCTGTGCATCCGGGGTTTCCCTTGCTCCCTTGCAGGGTGGCACAGGATGTGCTCAGTGCCGGGGGTCGTTGGAAAAGGTAACAAGATGCACCAAAACCGTAGATCCCCCGGATCCGTGGCGGCCGGGCTGGCCCTCGCCATCCCCTCGCTGACCTGTGCGCAGACCGCACCTACCGGGGCCACCAGCCCCGCTGCCGACGCAGCGGCCACGCTGCCCGGCCCGGCGCTCGCCGCCATCAGCACCATCAGCGGGGCCGACACCGCCTGGCTCATGGTGTCCACCGCGCTCGTGCTGCTCATGACGTTGCCCGGCATCGCGCTCTTTTATGGCGGCATGGTGCGCCGCCTCAACGTGATCAACACCATGGCCAGCGTGGTCGGCATCGCGGCGGTGGTCAGCGTGTTGTGGTTTGCGCTGGCGTATTCGCTGGCGTTCACGCCCGGCGACGGCGCGCTGGCGGGCTGGATCGGCGGCGTCGAGCGCATGGGCTTTGCCGGGCTCGATTACCTGGGCGCCAGCGGCCAGGTGGCGGTGAGCCACATCGCGCCGCACGTGCCCGAGTCGGTGTTTGCCATGTTCCAGCTCACCTTTGCCATCATCACCTGCGCCCTCGTGGTGGGCGCGCTGGTGGAGCGCATGCACTTCGGCGCCCTGCTGCTGTTCGCCAGCCTGTGGCTGCTGCTGGTGTACGCGCCCGTGGCCCACTGGGTCTGGGAGCCGGGCGGCTGGCTGGCCCAGCTCGGTGCGCTGGACTTTGCCGGTGGCGCCGTGGTGCACATCAACGCCGGTGCGGCCGCGCTGGTCTGCGCCTACGCCCTCGGCCCGCGACAGGGCTACGGCCGCGAACCCTTCATCCCCTTCAACCTGGGCCTGACCATGGCCGGCACCGGCCTGCTGTGGGTCGGCTGGTTCGGCTTCAACGCCGGCTCGGCACTCGCCGCCGACGGCCGCGCCGGGCTGGCGCTGGCCGTGACCCACATCGCCGCCGCTGCGGGCGCGCTCTCGTGGATGGCCGCCGAATGGCTGGCGCGCAAACGCGCTTCGTTGCTCGGCCTGTGCTCCGGCGTGGTGGCCGGACTCGTGGCCATCACGCCGGCCGCGGGCTTCGTCACGCTGCGCAGCGCGCTGATCATCGGTCTGGTGGCGGGGGCGGTCTGCTACTGGGGTGCCACCGGCCTGAAGCGCCGGCTGCGCGCCGACGATTCGCTCGACGTGTTCGGTGTGCACGGTGTGGGTGGTCTGGTGGGCGCGCTGCTCACCGGCCTGCTGTGGGTCGGCTGGTTCGGCTTCAACGC
>JAHIQV010000275.1 GCA_018903185.1 Gammaproteobacteria bacterium
CGCCCATCTGCTTCAGACCCAGGGAAACGCGGTGCTTCTCGGTGTCGAACTTCAGGATCTTGGCGGTGATTTCCTGGCCAGCCGTCACCACTTCGCTCGGGTGACGGACACGGCGCCAGGCCATGTCGGTGATGTGCAGCAGGCCATCGATACCACCCAGGTCCACGAACGCACCGTATTCGGTGATGTTCTTGACCACGCCGTTGACGATGGCGCCTTCCTTCAGCGTGTCCATCAGCTTGGCGCGCTCTTCGCCCATGGAGGCTTCCACCACGGCGCGGCGGCTCAGCACCACGTTGTTGCGCTTGCGGTCCAGCTTGATGACCTTGAATTCCAGGGTCTTGTTTTCGTACGGGGTCAGGTCCTTGGTCGGACGGCTGTCGACCAGCGAGCCCGGCAGGAAGGCGCTGATGCCGTTGACCATGACCTTCAGGCCGCCCTTGACCTTGCTGGAGGTCGTGCCGGTGACGAATTCGCCGGACTCGAGCGCTTTTTCCAGCGACATCCACGAAGCCAGGCGCTTGGCCTTGTCGCGCGACAGCAGGGTGTCGCCGAAGCCGTTTTCAACGGAGTCGATGGCGACCGACACGAAGTCGCCCACCTGGACTTCGAGCTCACCCAGATCGTTCTTGAATTCGGCGAGCGGCACGTAGGCTTCGGACTTGAGGCCAGCGTTGACCACCACGTGGCTGTGTTCGATGCGAACGACTTCAGCGGTGATGACTTCGCCCGAGCGCATTTCAGCGCGTTTCAGGGACTCTTCGAACAGGGCGGCAAAAGATTCAGACATTGAATTTCCTAAAACCACTCAGCGTCGGCGCAGCAACCACGTTGAGGTGGCTGGAACGGGTAACGACGGTTGGGCGGCGTTGACATTGCGGTGCGTGGCACCGCGGGGTTAAGTGAAAGAACCGTCGGGCCTGCGGGCTGTGAACGCCCGGCTGTGCCGTCTGGGCCATCAGGGTGGCGTTTTCAGAGCTCCGAAAACACCGTTTTGCCTTGCCACCAGTTCAGGACTTGCTGTACCGATTGTTCGATACCCAGTTCGGAGTTGTCCAGCAACAAAGCGTCTTCAGCGGGCTTGAGTGGCGCGTGGGCACGGGACGAGTCCCGGTGATCGCGCATTTTCAGGTCTGCCAAAAGACTATCAATATTAGCAGCAATTCCCTTTGAAATCAATTGCTTATGCCGCCGTTCGGCGCGCTGCCCGGCGCTGGCGGTCAGATACACCTTGAGCGGGGCGTCCGGGAAGATCACCGTGCCCATGTCGCGCCCGTCGGCCACCAGGCCAGGCAGGCGCCTGAAGCCCAGCTGCAGCGCATTCAGGGCGGTTCGCACGGCCAGGTGCTGCGACACCCGGGACGCCATGCCGCCGGTGGATTCCAGGCGCAGGGGGTCGGTGATGTCGCGGCCCCCCAGAAACACCTTGTGATCGCGGAACGCCAGTGGCAGCTGCGCGGCCAGGTGGGCCAGGGCGGGTTCGTCGTCCAGATCGATGCCCGCGTCCTGCGCCGCCAGGGCGGTGGCGCGGTACAGCGCACCGGAGTCCAGCAGGTGGTAGCCCAGGCGCTGGGCCACTTCGGAGGCCAGTGTTCCCTTGCCCGAAGCCGTGGGACCGTCGATACAGATCACGGGGATGACCTGGGCCGGGGTTTCGCAGACCTCAAACAGGGTTTCGAAGTAGTCCGGGAAGGTTTTGGCCACGCACTTCGGGTCTTCGATGCGCACCGGCAGGCCGGCCGGGTTGAACGCCGCCAGCGAGAAGCACATGGCAACGCGGTGGTCGTCGTAAGTGTGGATGGAGGCTGCTCTCCACTCGGTTGGCGGTGTGATTCGGATGAAATCGGCACCTTCCTCCACCGTGGCGCCGAGCTTGCGGCATTCCGTGGCGATGGCCGCGATGCGGTCGGTTTCTTTGACCCGCCAGCTCGCGATGTTGCGCAGCGTGGTGATGCCATCGGCATACAGCGCCATCACAGCCAGGGTCATGGCCGCATCGGGGATGTGGTTGCAGTCAAGGTCGATGGCCTTGAGTGGCCAGGCGCCGCGCCGTATGTGCAGCCGGTTGGCTTCGCCGGAGACCTCGGCGCCCATCTGGCGGGCGGCTTCGACGAAACGGATGTCGCCCTGGATGGAGGACAGGCCCACGCCCTCGATGGTGATGCCATCGGTGCCGGGAGTTGGCGTTGCCAGCGCACCCAGTGCGATGAAGTAGCTGGCTGAAGACGCATCGCCTTCAACGGGAATGCGCCCGGGCGAGGTGTAGCGGCTGCCGGCGGGAATGGTGAAGCGTTGCCAGCCGTCGCGGCGAACCTGCACGCCGAAGCGTTCAAGCAGGTTGAGCGTGATCTCGATGTAGGGGCGCGAGATCAGCTCGCCCACCACCTCGATGACGATGTCCCGTCCCGTCGCCGGGCCGCCCCAAGACGGGACAGCCCCCTCGGGGGGCAGCGAGGACACGTCAGTGCCGAGCGTGGGGGCACGGTTCGTGGCGACCAGGGGCAGCGCGAGCAGCAGGGCCGTGAGGAACTGGCTGGACACGTCGCCTCGCACGCGGATCGGCTGGTCGAGCGCCAGTGTTTGAGGGACGCCGTTGCCCAGCCGCAGCGGCGGGTAACCTTCCTGACCCAGGCAGTCCACCGGGCAGCCCAGTTGGCGCAGGGCATCCACCAGATCGCCGATCGGACGCTCGTGCATGCGGGCGATGCCACTGAGTTCAAACGCACCGCCGTGCACGCTGGCCAGCAGCGCCAGCGCGGCGGTCAGCGGGCGCATGGCCGTGCCGGCGTTGCCCAGGAAAAGCAGCGCCTGCTTCACGGGCAGTGCGCCGCCGAGCCCGTGCACCCGCAGGGCGCCGTCGGACTGGGGTTCGATGCGGCAGCCCAGCTGGGCCAGCGCGGCCAGCATCACCCGGGTGTCGTCCGAATCCAGCAGATCGGCGATGTCGGTGTGGCCGACGCTCAGGGCCGCGAGCAGCAGCACGCGGTTAGAGATGCTTTTGGAGCCGGGCAGGCGAACGATCCCGCCTGCGCTGTGCAGGGGCGGAACGTCAAGGTGGTCGATGGCGTACATGAGCGAGGTGGGCGAACGGCGGTCACCGCCGATCGGGATCGGCGAAACGGTCTCAGTTTTGCGGTTTGATGGCGCTCATGCGCCAGTGCGCGCGCGAGCTGCTGGCCTGCTCAATCAGCGATTCAAGGGCATCCGGGTTGCCGGCGCTGATGGCATTTTCAAAGGCTTGCAGGGCGCGCTGGAAATGCCGGGACTGGGCGATCAACTCCTCGCGATTGGAGGTGAGGATGTCGCGCCAGACGCTCGGATCACTCGCGGCAATGCGGGTGAAATCACGGAAACCCGGTCCGGCCAGCGACAGGAATTGCTGCGACTGGGGCTGGTTGTTGATCGCGTTCATGAGCGCAAAGGCAATCATGTGCGGCAGGTGACTGACCGCCGCGTACGCCGCATCGTGGGCCTCGGGCGACATCTGCTTGACATGACAACCGAGCGCGGTCCAGACCTGCTGGGCTTTGTCAAGCTGGGTGGTGAGCGTGCGCTCTATGGGAGTGAGGATGACCTGGCGCCCGGTGTAGAGCTCGGCATCCGCGTGTTCCACACCCGAGAGTTCTTTTCCCGTGATCGGATGGGCGGGCACAAACACGCCCACCTGATCTTTCAGCACGCGGCGCGCGGCATCAATGACGTCGCGCTTGGTGGAGCCGACGTCCATGACGAGGGTGTTGTTGTTCAACAGGTGCCGGATGGCCTTGAAGGTCGCTTCTGTGGCCGATACGGGCACGGCCAGCAGCACGAGGTCGGCGCCGGATACCGCCAGCAGGGCGGATGGCGCTTCCACGTCGATCACGCCCATCTGGCGCGCACGCTCGGTGGTGGATGGCGACTTGCTGTAGCCCACCACGCGTTTGACCAGACCAGCCTTTTTCAGGGCAAGCGCGAACGACCCACCCATCAGGCCGCAGCCGATCAGCCCGAGTTGTTCAAACATGCAGACCCCTGGAGAACCCCATTGAACCCATTGGAACGAGGTAATGCATCTTATTCACTGACCGGGTAGGCACCCAGCACCTTGTAGAACGCGCAAAGGCCTTTGAGCTCCTCCAGCGCCGCCGCCACATGGGGCTGCGAGGGATGGCCTGCGATGTCGATGTAAAAGTAATACTCCCATTGGCCGGACTTGGCCGGGCGGGACTCAAAACGGGTCATGGACACGCCGTTGTTCTTGAGCGGTACCAGCAGATCGTGCACCGCACCAGGCCGGTTCGGCACCGACACCACGAGACTGGTGCAGTCCTTGCCCGATGCGGGCGGCATGGCCAGGGTCTGGGGTAGGCTGATGACGGCAAAGCGCGTGCGGTTGTAGGCCTCGTCCTGGATCGCATGGGCCACGATGTGCAGGCCGAACTGGGCGGCAGCGCGCTCGCTCGCCAAACCGGCCCAGGCCGGGTTGGTCGCGGCCAGACGGGCGCCCTCGGCGTTGCTGGACACCGCGCGGCGCTCGGCGTTGGGCAGATGCTGGCTCAGCCAGTTCTGGCACTGGGCCAGCGCTTGCGGATGGGCCATGACCACTTCGATGCCGTCGAGCTCGTTCAGTTGCCGCAACAGGTTGTGGCGCACCAGCAGGCTGACTTCGCCGACCACGTGCACCGGCGAGCGCAGGAACAGATCGAGCGAGCGGGCGACCACACCTTCGGTGGAGTTTTCCATGCCCACCACGCCGTACTGCGCCGTGCCCGCCGCCGTGGCGTGGAACACTTCGTCGAAGTTGGCGCAGTAGATCAGGTTGGCGGCGCTGCCGAAGAACTCGATGGCGGCCTGTTCACAGAAGGTGCCCTGAGGGCCCAGAACGGCCACGCGCTGCGGTGCTTCCAGCGCCAGACAGGCCGACATGATCTCGCGCCAGATCGATGCCACATGCTGGTTCAGCAAAGGTCCCTGGTTGGCCGCCTGGATTTTTTCGATCACCTGGGCGACGCGATCCGGGCGAAAGAAGGGCGAGCCTTCTGCACGCTTGATCTCGCCCACCTGTTCGGCGACCCTGGCACGCTGGTTCAACAGCGACAGCAGTTGCTGGTCCAGTGAGTCGATCTGGATCCGCAAGGCGCCCAGCGCTTCGGACTGTGTGGGTTGTTTCATCGTGGGGTCGGCCGGTTTCAAGCCTGTGTTTGTTCGAAGTCGCGCATGTAGGCGACCAGCGCCTGCACGCCTTCCAGCGGCATGGCGTTGTAGAGACTGGCGCGCATGCCACCGACCGACTTGTGGCCCTTGAGCTGCAACAGGCCCGCCGCCCTGGCTCCGGTGAGGAAGGCCTCGTTGCGCGACTCGTCGCGCAGGAAGAACGGCACGTTCATGCGCGAGCGGCAGGCCGGTGCGACCTTGTTCACATAGAACGAAGACTGGTCGATGAAACCGTACAGCAGCTCGGCCTTGGCCCTGTTGCGATGCTCCATGGCCGCTATCCCCCGCAGGTCGCCTTCGGTCTGGCGCTTGAGCCACTGGAAGGTGAGTCCAGCCATGTAGATGCTGTAGGTGGGTGGCGTGTTGTACATCGAGCCGTTGTCGGCCACGGTCTTGTAGTCGAAGGCGCTCGGGCAGATCGACAGCGCATGACCGAGCAGGTCTTCCCGCACCACGACCAGGGTGACGCCCGCCGGGCCGAGGTTTTTCTGGGCGCCGCCAAAAGCCAGCCCGACACGGCGCCAGTCCACGGTGCGCGAGGCCACATGGGACGAGAAGTCGATCACCAGCGGTGCGTTGCTGCCGAGTGCCTTCAGGTCGGGCAGTTCGTGCAGTTCGACGCCATGGATGGTTTCGTTGCTGCACAGGTGCACGTATTGCGCATCCTGGCTGAGTTGCCAGCTGCCAGGCGTCGGCAGGCTGGTGTGTGCGTCGGCCTCGTTGCTGGCCGCCAGGTGGGGATCGCAGAACTTGCGCGCTTCCCTGAACGACTTCTGGCTCCAGCTGCCCGTGACCACGAAGTCCACCACGCCGCCGCGCGACAGGTTCAGCGGCACGATGGCGTTTTCGGCCAGGCCGCCGCCCTGCATGAACAGGATGCGAAAGTTCGGTGGCACCGCCAGCAGCTCACGCAAGTCGGCTTCGGCCGTCTCGATGATGGACATGAACTCCTTGCCGCGATGGCTCATCTCCATCACGCTCATGCCACTGCCGTGCCAGTCCAGCATGTCGGCCGCTGCCTGCTGCAGCACTTCCACCGGCATCGCGGCCGGACCCGCGGAAAAGTTGTACGGGCGCTGCATCACGGCTGCTCGTCCGTGCTGTCAGCCTCGCTGTCGTCCGCCAGCTCGGGCACATTGGCGTCGTTTTCCACGATGCGTTGCAAGCCGGAAAGCTCAGCGCCTTCGTCCAGCGCGATCAGGGTCACCCCCTGCGTGGCCCGGCCCATCTCGCGGATTTCCGAAACGCGGGTGCGCACCAGAACGCCCTTGTCGGTGATCAGCATGATCTCGTCGTCCGGCTTCACCAGCGTGGCGGCCACCACGCGCCCGTTGCGCTCGCTGGTCTGGATCGCAATCATGCCCTGGGTCGCGCGTGCATGGCGAGTGTACTCGGCGATCGGCGTACGCTTGCCG
>JAHIQV010000276.1 GCA_018903185.1 Gammaproteobacteria bacterium
CATCCATCCGAACACGGGCGAGCTCACGCCCATCTGCTTCATCTTGGCGAACGAGGTGAGGCCGGCTTTCAGGCCCGCGAGCTTGAGGCCGCGCGCCTGTTTGCGCGCGAGAATGGCGGCCTGGATCGCGTAGGCGTCGGCCCAGTCCATGTCCGGGTGATCGTCGGTGATCTTGGTGGTGTCGCGGGCCTGCAGCTGGCAGCTTTCCAGGTGTTCGGCCAGGGCTTCGATGGTGGCTTTGTCGAGTGTCATGGGGGTGTGCTCCGCGGGATCAGTTGAAGCGCACCGAGCACTCGCCCAGCCCGCCGATGGAGACGCGGAAGAAGTCGCCCTTGGCCGCCGGGAACATGGCGGCCAGCGCGCCCGAGAGCACGACCTCGCCGGCCTTGAGCGGAATGCCCAGGCGGCCCATGGTGTTGGCCAGCCAGGCCACGGCGTTGAGCGGCGAGCCCAGGGCCGCGGCGCCGGCGCCGGTGGCGACGATCTCGCCGTTTTTCTCCAGCACCATGCCGCAGGTCTGCAGGTCCAGCGCCAGCGGGCTGACCGCGCGGTCACCCAGCACGAACAAGCCGCACGACGCGTTGTCGGCGACGGTGTCGGTGATCTTGATCTTCCAGTCGCGGATGCGCGAGTCGACGATCTCGAAGCAGGGCATCACGCACTCGGTCGCGGCCAGCACGTCGGCCACGCCCACGCCCGGGCCCATCAGGTCGCGCTTGAGCAGGAAAGCGATTTCGCCCTCGGCCTTGGGCTGGATCAGTGTCGAGATGTCGATGGCCTCGCCCTGGTTGACGATCATCGCGTCGGTCAGGTAGCCGAAGTCGGGCTGGTGCACGCCCAGCATGTTCATCACGGCCGCCGACGTCACGCCGATCTTCTTGCCGACGACACGCTCGCCGTCCTGCAGGCGGCGTTGCAGCATGCGCTCCTGGATGCGGTAGGCCTGCTCGATGGTGATGTCGGGAAAGCGGTTGGACAGCGGGTCGACGACCTGGCGGTCGCGCAACGCGGTGTAGAGCTCGTCGCCCAGGGTTTCGATGGAGATCATGGTTTTTGGTCAGGTAGAGGAGTTGTCGGCTTCTTGCAGGAAGTTGGCGACCAGTTGCGCGAAGCGCGCAGCGTGTTCGATCTGCGTCCAGTGGCCGCAGTGGCCAAACACGTGCAGCTGGCTGTTGGGTATCCACTGGCTCAGCGTCAGCGAGGTCTGCAGCGGGATCACCTGGTCCTCGCGGCCGTGCACGATCAGGGTCTCGTGCGTCAGCGCGCGGATGGCCGCCTCGGGGCTGGCCATGGCATCCACCCAGCGCTGGCGCGGGGCCGGGAACATGGCCGAGAAAGACTCCTGGAAACCGGGGCGGATGCTGGCCTGGAAACGCAGCTGCGCCAGTTCGTCGGTGACGAGCGCGCGGCTGTGGGCAAAGATGTCCAGCAAGCGCTTCATGGTGTCCAGCGAGGGCTGATAGCCCCAGACCGCGTCGAGGCCGGGCGTGATGGGGAAGGGCACGCCGACAGAACCCATCAGCACCAGGCGGCGCACTCGCTGTGGCGCGCGGATGGCCAGCGCCAGCGAGAGCGCACCGCCAAAGCTGTTGCCCACCACGTCGGCCTGCGCGACGCCCATGGCATCCATGACATCCAGCGCCTGTTGCACCCAGGTGTCCATCGAGTAGGTGATGCCCGCGGGCCGGTCGGTGTAGCCGAAGCCGACCATGTCGGGCGCGATCAAGCGGCGGTCCCGTGCAATCACCGGCATCGCCAGGCGCCAGTTGGCCCAGGCGCTGACGCCGGGACCCGAGCCGTGGATGAACAGCACCGGCGGCTGGCCCGGCTTCGAGCAGCCCAGGTCGTGCACGTTGCTGTTGAAGCTGCCCGTGCGGACACTGCGGGCGATCTCGGGGTTGTGGGGTGCGTTCACAGCTTCACCATGACGTTTCTGAGTTCCGTATAGAACTCCAGCGAGTGCACGCCGCCTTCGCGGCCGATGCCGCTCGCCTTGGCGCCGCCGAATGCGGTGCGCAGGTCGCGCAGGAACCAGCTGTTGATCCAGCACAGCCCCACCTCGATGGCCGCAGCCATGCGGTGCGCGGTGCCGAGGTTCTGCGTCCACACGGTGGTGGCGAGGCCGTAGTCGGTGGCGTTGGCCAGGGCAATGGCCTCTTCTTCGGTGTCGAAGGGCGCGATGTGGCAGCAGGGGCCAAAGATTTCTTCGCGC
>JAHIQV010000277.1 GCA_018903185.1 Gammaproteobacteria bacterium
ATGCCTTCGCCCATGCCGTGCAGGCGCTGCAGTTCAAACGGCACGCCGTGGCGCGAGGCCATTTGCAGGATCGCCGCAATGGTGCCCGCGTTGTGTGTGGCGAACTGCGGGTAGATCGCGTCGGGCGCGTCCAGCAGCGCGCGTGCGCAGGCCAGGTAGCTCACGTCGGTGTGGTGCTTGTGGGTGAACACCGGGTAGGTCGGCAGACCCTGCTCCTGCGCGCGCTTGATCTCGGCGTCCCAGTAGGCGCCCTTGACCAGGCGGCACATGAACTGGATCTTGTACTGGCGGGCGAGCGCGGCCACGTGTTCGATCAGCTCCACCGCGCGGGTCTGGTAGGCCTGCAGCGCCAGGCCCAGGCCGGCCCACTGCGGGCAGTGCTCGGCCACGAGTTGCGCGAGGGCTTCGAACACGTCGAGCGACAGCTCCAGCCGGTCCACCTCTTCGGCGTCGATGGTCAGGTTGAGGTTGCGCGCCGCTGCCGCGCGGCACAGCGTCCACACGCGCGGCACCAGTTCTTCCATCACGCGCGCGTGCTGCACGGCCTCAAAGCGCGGGTGCAGGGCGCTGAGCTTGATGGAGATGCCATCGTTGTGCGCGGGCGAGCGTTTCGGGTCAGCGGTGCGCGCGATCGCGGCGATGGCGTTTTCGTAACTCGCCAGGTAGCGCAGCGCATCGGCGTCGGTGCGTGCGCCTTCGCCCAGCATGTCGAAGCTGAAGCGCAGCTGGTCCAGCTTCTTGCGCGCCGAGGCCGCTTCCTTCATGCCCTCTTCGATCGTCTGACCCAGCACGAACTGGCGGCCCAGCAACTGCACCGCGCGCAGCGTGGCCGCGACCACGGTTTTGGCGCCGAGCTTGGCCATCAGACCGGTTTCACCGCCCGACTCCGGCAGAAATTTCTTGGACATCGCAATGGCTGTCGAGGACAAACGAGCCAAGGTGGAGTCGGCCGCGCCGTCAAAGTCTGCCCGGCCCAGCTGGTCCGCGGTCAAGGCGATGGCGGTCTCGGCATCGGGCACGCGCAGCAGCGCCTCGGCCAGGCGCATCAGGGCCAGGCCCTCGGCGCTGGAGATCGGGTATTCCTTGAGCAGGCTTTCCATCGCCCAGAACGGCGGCGGGTTCTCGCGCACAGCGCGCACCCAGGGCGCGGCCACGGTGGCGGCGGCGGCCCAGTCCAGCGCGCCCTGCAGCGCGGCCAGGCGCTGGGCGACGATGGCGGTCTCAGGCCGGTAGGGGAAAGGCAGGCGGTCGGTGGTGCGCGGCATGGAAGTCTCCGGAAATCACTGATGTGGTGAATATCGATATGATGCCCATCCATATGGTGAATTTTTGATTGTTTTATGGTCTTTCACCGGATAATTCACCACCCATGACAGAAACCACCCACGAACTCGACCGCATCGACCTGCGCATCCTGAAGGTGCTGCAGGAAGACGGCCGCATCGCCAACCTGAAGCTGGCCGAGGCGGTGGCGCTCTCGCCCACCGCGGTGCTGGCGCGCACCCAGCGCCTGCAGCGCGACGGCTACATCCTGGGTTACGAGGCGCGGCTGAACCCGCTCAAGCTCGGCCGCGGGATGATGGTGTTCGTGGAAGTGCTGCTGGACCGCACCACCCACAACGTGTTTGACGAGTTCAAGGCCGCGGTGCAGGTGCACGACACCATCATGGAATGCCACATGGTGGCCGGCGGCTTCGACTACCTGCTCAAGACCCGCATGGCCGACATGGCCGCCTACCGCGACTTCGCGGGCAGCGTCCTGTGGCAGCTGCCCGGCGTGCGCGAGACGCGCACGTATGCGGTGATGGAAGAGGTCAAGAACAGCAGCCGGCTGCCGCTGTGAAGCTTTGACAAAGCCCCGCCCGCAAGGACAATGAACCCCTCATTAAATGGAGCCTGCCCATGTTGAAACCCCTCGTCACCGTTCTTTCCGCCACCCTGCTCCTGGGTTCGGGTGCTGCACTGGCCCAGACCACCCGCCCCGGCCTGTGGGACATCCAGCACAAGATGGGGGGCGACCCGGAAATCGACCGGGCGATGGCCGAGATGCAGAAGCAGCTCGCGGCCATGCCACCGGCGCAGCGCAAGCAGATGGAGGCCATGATGGGCCAGCAGGGCGTGAGCATGGCACCCGGCTCGAAGGGCGGCATGGCCCTGAAGATCTGCATCACCCCGGAAATGGCAGCGCGCCAGGAGATGCCCAGCCAGACCGAGGGCGACTGCACCACCACCATCCACTCGCGCAGCGCCAGCACGCTGAAGATGAGTTACGCCTGCAAGAACCCGCCGTCGTCCGGCGAAGGCACCTACACCTTCAGCGGTGACACCGCCTACACCATGAAGATGGTCATGAAAACGACCCGCCAGGGCAAGCCCGCGTCCATGACCATGGAAGGCCAGGGAAAATGGCTGTCGGCGGACTGCGGCACTGTCAAGCCGATGGCGCCGCCCAAGCGCTGAACCCCTTCTGCGGGGTCAGAGGCTGAGCGCTCTTCGGGCGTGCCCGGGCAACGCTCAGCCGCTCAGAGCAGCCGTCGCATCAGATCGTCTTCGAACTGCTGCAGGAAAGCCTCCTGCGCCTCGGTCTGCACGTAGGCCGGGTCGATGCGGCGCAGGCGTTCGATGGCGGTGGCCGCACTCAGGCCACCGTCGCGCACCAGCCAGGCCGCCAGCACCAGACCGGTGCGTCCCAGCCCGGCCAGGCAATGCACCGCCAGCACCTCACCCGCCTGCAGCAGGCGCTGCATGCGCACCAGCAA
>JAHIQV010000278.1 GCA_018903185.1 Gammaproteobacteria bacterium
GGACAGGCTGCCGCGGGACGACAGCTGGCGCGCGGTGCTCACGTCGAGCAGCCCCGAGACCACGAACAACTGCACGGCCACCACGGCGGTGGAAAAGGCCAGCAACCAGACCGCGAGCTTGTCGCCGAACTTGCCGTGCCAGAACTCGATCACGGCCGCGCGCAGGCAGAACCTGGAGCGTTGCGCGAAGAAGCCGAAGGCCAGCCCGGTGAGCAGGCCACAGACCGCCAGCACACCCGGTTCACCAAAACGCTCGATCCAGCCCGTCCAGTCCATGACGACTCCATTCATGAAAATATGCGCAAGCGACCATGTTACGCCCGCCCGCGGTGCGGGACTTGATGCGGCGCAACATCCGGTGAACCGGTCAACACGGGTAAGCTCAAACCAGCCGCCTGCTTCCTGAAATCGTCCCTGAAAGGAAATCCATGGCCATCCCCTGGCTGGTTGCCCTGAAAGTCATCCCCTGGGGCGACGTGATCGAACATGCGCCCAAGGTGCTCAGCGCCGCGCGCAAGTTGCTCGAACGACAGCGCGCTCAGACCCCGGCGACGCCACCGGCCGTCGAGGTCATCGAGATGCCGGCGGGTGAAACACCGAGCCTGGGGGAGCTGACCAACCGCCTGATCGTGGCGCAGCAGCAGATTCATCATCAGGCCCAGGCGCAGGAACAGCTGACCCAGACCGTGGCCGAACTGGCCGAACAGAACGCGCGCCTGGTCACCGCCGTGGAGGCGCTGCGCGTGCGCACGCGCCTGCTGCTCTGGGGTTTTGCGGTGCTGGCACTGGCGCTGGCCTGGATGGCCTGGGCCTGAACCGGGAAGCCGCCGCTCTGGTGGTGTCCGTCGGACGGCTCCAGCGCTGGCAAAACGGCAACCCGTCGGCGGCACCAATGTCGGCCCGAGGCACCGGGCGGCAAAGGCATCTTGCCCGCCAGGCCCTTGAGCGCTGAAACCAGCGTGGGAAACAGCGGCGCGTCGCGCCAGGTGTTGAGCGGGCAAAGCGCCAGCAGCGCGAGCACGAAGGCTGGCACCGCGCCCAACCCGGCCGCGCGCAGACCCAGGAAAACATCCCGGGTGAGTGCTCAGGTCAGCAAGGCGGGGAGCGGCCAGACCCACACCCGGAACAGTGCAGCTGCCCTTGGAAGATGATTTGCGACCTGTGCGGGTGGCACCCGCTCAGGGGGGGAAACGTTGGCGAAGCTCTTGGGCAAAGAGCTGAAACACCTGCGCAATCAGCACTTGTCCGTCCTGATCCCGTCGGGTACCTTGGTGTTTTTGTACCCGGAGTCGCCGAACCACAATTTGCAGGCTTACAAGCTGCTTGGGACGGCGTCGTCGGGTAGAGGGTGATCGCTGGTCAAAGAAACGCGCGTTTCTTTAGCTGGCGTATCGGCCAAGGCAAAGATTCACGCCCGCGCCAACACTGGCCCCAGCACCCTGCCCGTGTGCGTGCCCAGCCGCACCACCTCGTCGGGAGGGGCTTCGGCCACCACGCGGCCACCACCGCCGCCGCCTTCGGGCCCGAGGTCGATGATCCAGTCGGCTTCGGCCATCACGTCCAGGTCGTGTTCGATCACGATCACGCTGTGGCCACCGTCCACCAGTCGGTGCAGCACGCGGATGAGCTTTTCCACGTCGGCCATGTGCAGGCCGACCGTGGGTTCGTCGAGCACGTAGAGCGTGTGCGGCGCCTTCTGGCCACGGCGGCCGATGTCGTCGCGCACCTTGCTGAGTTCGGTCACGAGCTTGATGCGCTGGGCTTCGCCACCGCTCAGCGTGGGGCTGGGCTGGCCCAGCGTGAGATAACCCAGGCCCACGTCTTTCAGCAGCTGCAGCGGGTGGCTGATGCTGGGCATGGCGGCGAAGAATTCGACCGCTTCGTCCACCTCCATCTGCAGCACGTCACCGATGCTCTTGCCCTTCCAGGTGACGGCCAGGGTCTCGGGGTTGAAGCGCGCGCCGTGGCAGACCTCGCAGGGCACTTTCACGTCGGGCAGGAAGCTCATCTCGATGGTGCGCAGGCCCTGCCCTTCACAGCCCGGGCAGCGGCCTTCGCCGGTGTTGAAGCTGAAGCGACCCGGGCCGTAACCACGGGCCTTGGCTTCGAGCGTGTCGGCAAAGAGCTTGCGCACCGTGTCCCAGAAACCGATGTAGGTGGCCGGGCAGCTGCGCGGCGTTTTGCCGATGGGTGTCTGGTCGACTTCGAGCACGCGGTCCACCACCTCGGAGCCGAGCAGCTTGTCGCAGCCGGTCCAGGTGGGGCGCTCGCCCGCGTCCCAGCTGGTGCGGCCGGCGAAGGTGCTGCGCTGGGACACGGCAGTCGCCGCGTTGGTGAGCAGCACGTCGCGCGCGAAGGTGGACTTGCCGGAGCCGCTGACGCCGGTGACCACGACCAGGCGTTGCAGGGGGACGGCGACGGTGAGGTTCTGCAGGTTGTGCAGCTTGGCGCCACGGACTTCGAGTGCGGGAGCCGCCGCATCCACGGCTCGCCGCGGCTGCAGCGGATGTTTCATCGCGTGCAGCAGGTAGCGCCCGGTCACCGATTCGGCGTTGGCAGACAGGTCGGCCACCGACCCTTGCGCCACCACACGACCTCCGCGTTTGCCCGCACTCGGGCCGATGTCGATGATGTGGTCGGCACGGCGGATGGTGTCTTCGTCGTGCTCCACCACCACCAGCGTGTTGCCCATCTCGCCGAGTTTGTGCAGGGCGTTGAGCAGGATGGCGTTGTCGCGTGCGTGCAGGCCGATGGTCGGCTCGTCGAGCACGTAACACACGCCCTGCAGGTTGCTGCCGAGCTGCGCCGCGAGGCGGATGCGCTGCGCTTCGCCGCCGCTGAGCGTGGGCGCGCCACGGTCGAGCGTGAGGTAGTTCAGCCCCACCTCTTCGAGGAAGGCGAGGCGGCTTTCAATCTCCGGCAGCAGGTCGCGCGCGATGTCGGCC
>JAHIQV010000279.1 GCA_018903185.1 Gammaproteobacteria bacterium
GATCAGCGCGCCGCCGAGGTCGATTTCGTGAGCGGGTCGGGCGTGTGACGGCAGGCCGCGGTTGCGGCCGACCCAGGCGATCTGGTCGCCAGCGGTGAGCAGGGCGCCGTCTTCGATCAGGCCCCAGCCGTCGGCGCCGTGGCTGGGGTCCAACGTGGCGATGCAGGCGTTGTGCCAGAGGGTGGTGGTGGTCATGGGGTCGCGCCTTGGGGCATGTGGTGCAGCCACCAGCCAGTGGCTGGTGCAGGGTTGTCGGGTTCGAAGCGCCAGTCGCCCGGCGGTGGCGTGTCGAACCAGAGCAGGCTGAGGGCGGGCAGGGATTGCTGTTGGTCGCCGTTGGACCAGCGGCCGGGCACGCGCGCGAACAGGCCGGCCTGGGCACCGGCGGGGGCTTGCCAGATGGCGCCGGGCGACACCGCGGCCATGCCGCCCGCGCCGCCACGAACCATGAGGTTGAGGTCGCGCACCGGGCCACCCATGAGGCGGCAGCCGGGCGCTGCGGCGCCGTCGAAGGCCAGCGGTGCATCGCCGGGGCTCAGCGTCTGTTGTGTGCCGGCGAAGTCCAGCGCCACGCCCTCGCCCGAGAGCAGCGTGAACCAGCGCCGCACGCCGGGGAAGGCCGAGAACGGGCCATCGGCGGCGATGTCGGCCACGCTGATGCGCAGCCGCCAGTCTGTTGCGTCGGGCCAGGCCAGCAGCTCGCGCGTGACACCACCGCCGTTGCGCCACGGTGTGGCCGGGGCGCTGTCGACGGTGATGGTGTGCGCGGTGGTCATGGCGCGTTCAGCCCGCCCAGACTTCGGCGAACAGGTCCTGGTGCGCCGCACCGGCCGCGCCCGCCAGCACCAGCCGGCGGGCGGCTTCGATGTCGGGCGCGAACAGCCGGTCCTTGTCGTAGAACGGCACATGGGCGCGCAGTGTGGCGTGCACCTGGGCCAGGCGGGGAGAGGTGGCGAGCGGGCGGTGGAAGTCCACGCCCTGCGCGGCGGCCAACCACTCGATGCCGAGGATGGTGGCGGTGTTGTCGGCCATCTCGGCCAGGCGGCGCCCGGCGTAGGTGGCCATGCTCACGTGGTCTTCCTGGTTGGCGCTGGTGGGCAGGCTGTCCACGCTGGCGGGGTGGGCGTGCGACTTGTTTTCCGAGGCCAGCGCGGCGGCGGTGACGTGGGCGATCATGAAGCCGCTGTTGAGGCCCGGGTTGTCCACCAGGAAGGGCGGCAGGCCCGAGAGCGTGCTGTCGATCAGCAGCGCGATGCGGCGCTCGGAAATCGCGCCGATCTCGGCGATGACCAGGGCCAGCGTGTCGGCCGCGAAGGCCACGGGCTCGGCGTGGAAGTTGCCGCCCGAGAGCACCTCGTTGGTGTCGGTGAACACCAGCGGGTTGTCGGTGACGGCATTGGCTTCGGTCAGCAGGGTGCGCGCGGCGTTGGCGATGAGGTCGCGGCAGGCGCCCATGACCTGCGGCTGGCAGCGCAGGCTGTAGGGGTCTTGCACGCGCTCGTCGTTGTCGAGGTGCGAGAGGCGGATCTGGCTGCCCGTGAGCAGGGCGCGCGTGGCGGCGGCCACGGCGATCTGGCCGGGCTGGCCGCGCACGGCGTGGATGCGCGGGTCGAACGGCGCGTCGCTGCCCTTGGCCGCGTCCACGCTGAGCGCGCCGGTTACGGTGCCGGCTTCGAGCAGGCGCTCGGCCATGAACAGGCCGTGCAGCGCGAGCGCGGTGGAGACCTGGGTGCCGTTGATCAGCGCCAGGCCTTCCTTGGCCGCCAGCGTGAGCGGGGTGATGCCGGTGGCTTTCAGCGCTGCGGCGGCGGGCAACCACTCGCCGTTCATCCGCACCTCGCCTTCGCCCATCAGGGCCAGCGTCATGTGCGACAGCGGCGCGAGGTCGCCCGAGGCGCCGACCGATCCCTTGACCGGGATGCGCGGCGTGATGCCGGCGTTGAGCAGTGCGAGCAGGGTGTCGATGACGACCGGGCGCACGCCCGAGTAGCCGCGCGCAAGACTCGCGGCCTTCATCAGCACCACGAGGCGCACGGTGGCGTCGCTCATGGGTTCGCCGGTCCCCACCGAGTGCGACAGGATCAGGTTGCGCTGCAGCAGCTCCAGCTGGTCGTCGGGGATGCGCGTCTTGGCGAGCTTGCCGAAGCCGGTGTTGATGCCGTAGGCCGCATCGCCTTTCTGCACGATGGCGTGGATCGCGGCGGCCGAGGTCGCGATGCCCGCTTGCGCGTCGTCGCTGAGTTGAACGCGCACGGCCTGCTGCCAGACGGTGCGCAGATCGGCCAGGGTCATCTGGCCGGGGTGGAGGGTGAGGGTGTGGTTCATGGGGAGAAGTGTCATCCGATCATGGGCAGATTGAGGCCCTGTTTTTTTGCTGTCGCAATCGCCAGTTCGTAGCCCGCATCCGCGTGGCGCATCACGCCCGAGCCGCAGTCGTTCACCAGCACACGCGCCAGGCGCTCGGCGGCGGCGTCGGTGCCGTCGGCCACGATCACCATGCCCGAGTGTTGCGAGTAACCCATGCCCACACCGCCACCGTGGTGCAGGCTGACCCAGCTGGCACCGCCGGCGGTGTTGAGCAGGGCGTTGAGCAGCGGCCAGTCGGACACGGCGTCGGTGCCGTCTTTCATGGCCTCGGTCTCGCGGTTGGGGCTGGCGACCGAGCCGGTGTCGAGGTGGTCGCGGCCGATCACGATCGGGGCCTTCAGCTCGCCGTTCTTCACCATTTCATTGAAGGCCAGGCCGGCGATGTGGCGCTCGCCCAGGCCCAGCCAGCAGATGCGCGCGGGCAGGCCCTGGAAGGCGATGCGCTCGCGCGCCATGTCGAGCCAGCGGTGCGTGTGGTGGTTGTTCGGGAACAGTTCCTTGATCTTGGCGTCGGTCTTGTAGATGTCTTCCGGGTCGCCCGAGAGCGCGACCCAGCGGAACGGGCCCTTGCCCTCGCAGAACATGGGGCGGATGTAGGCCGGCACGAAGCCGGGGAAATCAAACGCGTTTTTCACGCCCTGGTCGAACGCGACCTGGCGGATGTTGTTGCCGTAGTCCACCGTGGGGATGCCCATGCTCTGGAAGTCCAGCATGGCCTGCACGTGCACCGCGCAGCCTTGTGCGGCCTCGGCCGTCAGGCGCGCGTGTTGTGCCGGGTCGCGTTGCGCGGCCTTCCATTGCGCCACGCTCCAGCCCACCGGCAGGTAGCCGTTGATGAGGTCGTGGGCCGAGGTCTGGTCGGTCACCAGGTCGGGCTTGATGCCGCCGGCCTTCGCGCGCTTCACCAGCTCGGGCAGCACCTCGGCGGCGTTGCCGAGCAGGGCGATGGACACGGCTTCTTTCTTCGACGTGTGTTCTTTGATGAGTTCCAGCGCGTGGTGAATGTCGCGCGCCTGTTTGTCCACGTAGCGCGTGCGCAGACGGAAGTCGATGCTGCTCTGCTGGCACTCGATGTTGAGCGAGCAGGCGCCGGCCAGCGTGGCGGCCAGCGGCTGTGCGCCGCCCATGCCGCCGAGGCCGGCGGTGAGGATCCACTTGCCGGACAAATCATTCTTGTAGTGCTGCTTGCCGGCTTCGACGAAGGTCTCGAACGTGCCCTGCACGATGC